>JBBDQU010000006.1:17591-59301 GCA_040905865.1 Alphaproteobacteria bacterium | reverse complement strand
CAAACGAAACTGTCGCATCCGTCGGGGAGGCCGCCTAGATGATTGTCAGTGCATTTTTATTTTCCCAGTTAAAATTATGTATTTCACCGTATTTCCGATACCGGCAAGGCAGGTATTTGACTTTTAACCCGTTATAGTATAATATTCCTGTTTTCTCCCTTTCACGGAGGTCAGGGATATGAACAGACCGAACGAGCGGCATGAATTGTTCTGCCGGGAATATGTCCGCCGGCCAGTGGGCAGCGCCGCCGCCATCGCGGCGGGGTACGGGGCGGACAACGCGGCGGCGCAGGCGTGCCGGCTGCTGGCGCGGCCGGAAATTCAGGCGCGGATCGCGGCGCTGCGCGACGAGGTCGCGGTCCGGCAGGTGGCGGATACCAATGCGGTGCTGGCCCGGCTGCAGTCGATCTACGAGTTGGCGCTGGAGCAGAACCAGCTGAATACCGCCCTGCGCGCCGTGGCGATGCAGCTGAAGGTATCCGAGGCGACCCCCGCGTGGCGGAAGGGGGCCCGTCCGGCGCAATCCGTCGCAACACCGGACCTCGACGCGATGCTGGCGGCGCTGGAGGCGAGCCTGCCGCCGGAGGTCACGGCGTCCGGCGAAGCCCCGGCCGCGCCCGCCGCGCCATCCCCGGCCCGTCCGCCCGCGCCGGATGCCGCCCGCGCGCGGGAAACGCCGCCGGTTCCGCCCCCCGGATTGCCGATAAATGCCCATAAAAGCCAACCATCCGATACTTTTCTTGCGGCGCGGAACCCGTTGCCGTTCCCGCCGGACACAATGACCGCGCGCGTCGCATTATCCGGTGGGTTGCCCGGCGGGTAGCGCGGCGAAAATGGGCGCGATGGCGGCAAATGTTAAGCGATGTTAATCGATGTATATCGCCGCAAAAATTTTCGGGAGGGGTCGCGCTGGCGTCTGTCCCGGCAATGTCGCGCGGTTGCGGCATGGGCCCCGCATCAGGTGCGGGGTGACAGTTGGGAGTGTTGCGGGGCGACAGTCGGGAATGTGCGGGCGACTGTTGGGAGTGTGCGGCGTGACAGGTGGGTGTGCGGGGGGCACGTACTGGCGTGGCGCGGGCGGCCTTGTCGTCGGGAAGGCCGCGCAAACCCGCCATACCGTCATCCCGGACCCCGATCCGGGATCCATGCGCGGCCGCCGGGGCGCGGCGGGCGGTAAACGTCCGGGGCGCTCCATGATATGTCAATCGATGTATATCGCCGCAGGATTTTTTCGGGAGGGGCGGCCGATCCGGTGACGGTTCCGATGCGGCAAGACCTGCGCGTCCCCCCTCACCTCGATCCTCTCCCCCAGAGGGGGCGAGGAAGATATTGGTGGGGCGGGACGGCGACGCTTGCGGCTCCCTCTCTGCCCCTTGGGGGCGGAGAGGGCCGGGGTGAGGTGGGGCGGCGCAGCCGGTTACCTTGTTCCCGAAAGTCGCGACATGCCGATACAAGCCTATGGAATCGAACCTTATCCCCGCGCCGCCAGCGTTTCGAAGACGTCGCCCTGGGGCATCTTTCCCTCGATATGGCGGCGGTGCCACAGCGCATAGAACAGCAGCACCCAGGCCGCCATCCTGGGGTGCTTGCCGTGCGATTCGAACAACGCGGCGATATGGCCGGTGTGGCAGAATTCGGCGACGCCGGGGCTGGCCGCGACCAGCGGGCCCAGCTGCGCGCCCCGTTCCGCCATCCAGTCGCCGACCGGCACGGTGAAGCCGCGCTTGCGGTCGAAGGCCCGGGCCTTGGGCAGCACCCGGTCGAGCCAGCGGCGCAGGATCCATTTGCCGCGCCGCCGGTGGATCTTCAGGCTGTCGGGCAGGCGGAACACCGCCTCGGCGACCTTCACGTCGAGGAAGGGCGTGCGCCCTTCCAGCCCGTGCGCCATCAGGCAGCGGTCCAGCTTGGTCAGCAGGTCGTTGGGCAGCCAGTCGGTCATGTCGACCGCCTGCATGACCTGCAGCCTGGAACGGTCGGAATGGCCGGCGGTGGTCTCGGCGGCGGCGACGCTGTCGCGCCAGCCCGCATTGCCGTCGCGCAGGATGCCCAGCCCGTCGAAGATGCCCCGGGCGCGGATCGTCCGCCCGCCCTGCCACCAGGGGCGCAGGGCGCTGCGGTAGCGCCCGTAGCCGGCGAACATCTCGTCGCCGCCCTCGCCGGACAGCACCACCTTCAGGTCCTTCGCCGCCTCCCGCGCCAGTTTCCAGGTCGGCAGGATCGCGTAGTCGGCGGCCGGGTCGTCCATGGCGGCGGCGATTTCCGGTAGCATCGACCAGAAATCCCCGCTGGAAAAATCGACCTCGTGATATTCGGCGCCGACGGTTCCGGCCAGCATGCGGGCATGCGCGCGCTCATCCGCGACGCCCGTGCCGGAAAACCCGGCCGTCATGGCGACGACCGGCCGCTCGTTCAGCCGGGTCATCTGCGCCAGCAGCACCGAGGAATCGACGCCGCCGGACAGGAACAGCCCGTAGGGCACATCCGAGCGCTGGTGCATCATGACGCTTTCCTCCAGCGCCTCGTCGAGGATCGCCAGCGCCTCCTCGACGCTCGCCGGTTGCGGCCCGCCCGGGGGCAGCGCCGCCCGGCGGCGCCGTTCGACGATACGCCCGCCGCGCACGATCAGGGTTTCGCCGGGCAGGACGCGCTTGATGTCCCGGAAGATCGTGTCGCGGCCGCAGGTGAACTGCAGCTGCATCAGCTCGCCGCGCCGTTCCGGCGCGACCTCCGGCCGCGCCAGCCCGACCGCCAGCAGCGCCTGCGGTTCGGAGGCGAAGGCGAAGAATTCCGGGGACTCGATATAGTAGAGCGGCTTGATGCCGAACGGGTCGCGGGCCAGCACCAGCCGCCCCTCGCCCGGGTCGTGGATGGCGATGGCGTACATGCCGCGCAGCGCGTTCGCGAAATCGACCCCGTCGCGCCGGTACAGGTGCAGCGGCGGTTCGCAGTCCGAACCGGTCGAGAAGGCGGCGTTGTCCAGGCCGGCGCGCAGCTCGATGTAGTTGTAGATTTCCGCATTGGCGACCAGCGCCGCGCCGCCGGGCTCATAGATCGGCTGGTCGCCGGTCTTCAGGTCGATGACCGCCAGGCGCGTCTGCAGCATGGCGACGGCGCCGGCCAGGTATTTGCCCTCGCCATCCGGCCCGCGATGGCCCAGCGCCCGCGCCAGCGGGTCCAGGATGGCCGTGTCCGGCGTGCTGCCGTCCCGCATCATGATTCCGGCAATGCCGCACATCAGACCATTATGCTTTCGAAAAATTCCATGTAGCGGGCAACGACCTTCGCCTCGGTGAACTCCGCCTCATAGGCGGTCCGGCCGCCGGTGACAAGCGTTGCGGCGAGGTCCGGGGAGGCGAGTACGCGCCGCACCGCCGCCGCCAGCGCATCCGCATCCTCCACCGGGGCCAGCAGCCCGCTCACGCCGTCGGTGATCAGGGCGCCCGGCCCCGACGATTCGGCGGCGACGACCGGGCGGTGCTGGGCCCAGGCCTCGATGACCACATTGCCCAGCGGTTCGTGCCGCGACGGGCAGATGAAGACGTCGCAGGCGGCGAACAGGGCCGGGGCGTCGGTGCGCCAGCCGAGGAAGCGGACCCGGTCGGCGATGCCCAGCCGCGCCGCCTGCTGCGCCAGTTCGGCCTGCTTCGGCCCTTCGCCCGCCAGCCACAGATACGCGCCGGGGATCTGCGCCACGGCCTGCAGCAGGACATCGAAGCCCTTGTTCGCATGCAGCCGGCCCAGCGCGAACAGCAGCGGCGCGTCGTCGGGCGTGTCGAGCGAGCGCCGCGCGACCGGCGGCATGGCGACCGCATCGACGAAGTTCGGCAGGTAGCTGGTCCGCGCGCGCGGCCATCCCGCCTCGATCAGGTAGTCGCAGATATGCCGCGTGTTGCCGACCAGATGGTCGCAGCGCTCGAAATTCGCCAGCCGGTAGTACCCGCCCAGCCGGGCGGCGAGGACGTGCCGGCCGATGGGAGCGAACCGGGTGGCGCGGCTCATCCAGCTCAGCAGGATATCCGGTTCGAACCGACGCACCGCCCGGCGCAACCGGTGGCCGGTGACGAGGTCCAGCGCGCCGCCGAAGGCGAACTCCAGCGGCGGGCGCTTCGCCGGTTGCAGCAGGGCGGCGCGCTCCGCATTGCGTCGGATGACGATCTGCTGGTCGACCCCGGCGCGGTCCAGCGCCAGGGTCAGCCGGTCGAAGAACGCCTCGGCGCCGCCATGGGCCGCCCCCGCCATGACCTGCATGACCCGCATCAGCGGTCGCCCCCGCATGCCGCCGCCGGACCGGCCGCGATGGTGAACCGCGCGTCGGGATGGCGGTCGGTCAGGTATGACAGCAGCCCTGTGGTCAGGACTGCGTCGCCAATACGGGTCGCCGTGACAAATAGGATGCGCATTTGCGCACAGGATACAAAATGCTGGAGGATATGGTTATCGGAAATACAGTGTTTTTTCGCCGGCGCCTTGCCGGATGGGGAATGGCGGACCAGTTGTATAGCCCAAACCAGGGGAAGTAACTGAAATGACGGGTCGTTACGTATTGCTGGAGGATCGCGGCATCCTCACCGTCGGCGGGGCGGATCGCGCCGAGTTCCTCCAGGGGCTGATCTCCAACGACATCGCCCGGGTCTCCGATGGCGCCGCAATCTGGGCCGCCTACCTGACCGCGCAGGGCAAGTACCTGCATGATTTCTTTGTTGTCGCGCTGGATGGCGGGTACGGGCTGGATTGCGAATCGGCGCGGCTGATGGACCTTGGCCAGCGGCTGAGCCGGCACAAGCTGCGGGCGAAGGTCGATCTCGGTATCGGGTCGGAATATGCCGTGGCGGCGCTGTTCGGCGACGGCGCGCTGGCGGCGCTGGACCTGCCGTCGACGGCGGGCGCGGCCCGGAACCGGGACGGCGGCGTCGTCTATGTCGATCCGCGCCTGGCGCAGGCCGGCGCGCGGGCGGTGCTGCCCGCGGCGACCGCCGCCGCAGCCCTGGAATCGCTGGGGTTCGCCGCGGCGTTGCCGGAAGAATACGATCTGATGCGCCTTGAACTGGGGTTGAGCGACGGCAGCCGCGACATGGTCGTCGAGAAGTCGATCCTGCTCGAATGCAATTTCGATGAATTGCACGGGGTCGACTGGGAAAAGGGCTGCTACATGGGGCAGGAACTGACGGCCCGGACGAAATACCGGGGGCTGGTGAAACGGCGGCTGGTGCCGGTTCGCCTGGACGGCCCGGCGCCGGCGTCCGGAACGCCGATACGCGCCGGCGCCCGCGATGTCGGCGAAATGCGGTCGAGCCGCGACGGAAGGGGGCTGGCCCAGCTTCGCCTGGAGGTTCTTTCCGGGGCCCCGGCGGCCGAGGGGGCGCTGATATGCGGCGAAGCGGCAGTCATCCCGGAAATACCGGACTGGATGCGGCCCTGAACCCGTTGCTGCCGTCGAAACGGCGGAACGGCCGTACCCGGAAAATTCCAATATACGCATGCACTTGGGCCGCTAATTCGGGGCTGCGGATCCTCGTGGACGGCAGTATGCCGAACGATTTGGACCGGCCGATTAAAGTCCGGTTTGGTAAACATTCGTTAATTTTTTTTTTATAACAATGACAACTCCCTAGCGCTAAAGTCTGGCGACGTGGAACGTTTCTTTATACTGGCGCCGTTCGACCCCCGGTGGGCGATGGCGAGAAGCAGGGGCATTCAAAGTCGTGAACGGCGGGCGTTCCATATCGCTGGAAGTCTACGTCCTGAAAGGCGGACGCTGGCAGATTCACGCCAATTATGACGCGATGAGTCGCGACCAGTGTCTGGAAGACGCCAGGGAACTGGACGTTTCAAGACGCTTCGAAGGAGTATGCGTCGTCCGGGAAACCTACAATTCCGAAAAGAATGCGGCCCTTGAAGCGGTTATTTACCACAGCCCGACGATGAAATCGCCGCCGCCGGTGGCGCTCGTGACCGAAGGCGCTCCCGTCAAGCCGGAACGGAAACCCGCCCCGGCCCAAAAGGGCGGCGCTCCCGAAGGGTCCTGGAAAAAGGAAAAGGAAACCGGAAAACCGGCCGCGCCGGCCAAGTCGAATGCGAACGGCGAGCCGGCGACGAAAAGTCCCCCCGCCAGGGCTGCCTCGGGCGATGCCTCCAATCTGGCGGAAGTCCTGCCCAAACTGGCGATGGTCTGCATCGTAGCCCTGGGCGGCGCGTCGATCGTATCCTATCTCTGTTCGATGCTGATCAAATTCATGCCGACATTCGGGATCGAGGTGAGCCTCGGTATTTCCCAGACAGTCCTGATTTCGATTTTCATCGTCAGCTTCCTGTTCTTTTTCGTGCCCCTGATGCGCCGGTTCGTCCCGGCGATTCAGACCGGATCCGCTGCCCGCGCGCTGTGCGCCGCCTCGCCGCCGATGCCGAAACCGGACAGGTTCGCGGCGGAAGGCCGTATGTCCGACGATGCCGACGGATATGACGATGACGCGGAAGCGTCCGCCGCACCGGAGGACGCCGGGGATGATGCGCCGTACGATGTGCCGGTTGAGACGGAAAATCCGCCGAAACCCGCCGGCGCTTCCGCTGCCGCGGCCGCCAGCGCGGATATGCTGATGTTCATTGGCGATTCGCTGGAACCGCTTGCGAAGGCCGGGCACCCGCTGAACGCGTTCAACCGGTTCGGCCTGACCCTGTTCTTTTCCGGCGCGGGCGAATACCTCGCGTCGAAGCAACGCGTCCCTGAAGCGGAGATGCAGGATATCCTGTGCACGCATATGCAGATGCTCGGCCAGACGCCGGATATGGCGCGCGGCTTCTGCGCCAATATCGGCGAGTACCTGATCAACCCGAAATATTTCCAGATGTACGAGGCGGGCCGCAGCGCCATCGCCCGGCAGGCCCAGGAGCCGGGCAACGATCTCGGCGTGATCGAGGCGGTCGACAAGTGGAACAGGCCGGAAGCCGTGACGCGGAAGAACGACAAGGAATTCGTCGCGGTGCTGTTCACCGATATCGTCGGATCGACCGCCATGACCCAGGAGCGCGGCGACGACCTGGCGCAGCTTGTCGTGCGCGAGCATAATTCGATCGTGCGCGACGCCCTGGCCCTGCATGGCGGCCGTGAGATCAAGCATACCGGCGACGGGATCATGGCGACCTTCCCGCAGGTCGCCGCCGCCGTCGAGGGGGCGGTCGCCATCCAGCAGGGCTGCCAGCGCGCCAACAGCGCCAATCCGGAACTGGGGCTGGGTATCTGCATCGGCATCAACGCCGGCGAGCCGATACACGAAGACGGCGATATCTTCGGCACGCCGGTCCAGATGGCGGCGCGCGTGCTGAGCAAGGCCGAAGGCGAGGAAATCGCCGTATCGGCCATTGTCCGGGATTTGTGTTCGGGCAAGGGCTTCGCCTTCGCGAAGAAGGGCGATTACGACCTCAAGGGCTTCGATGAGCCGGTCCCCATCTTCCTGATGCAGTGGAAGGGCGGCATGCACGCGCCCGGCGCCGTCGCCGGCGGCGAGGCCGCCTGAACCGGCATTCCGTTCCGGCCATGGCCAGCCGATTTGCCGGCTGCTATTGTTCCGGTCAGGTTCAACTTGTTGAGGAGGCCGGAACATGACCGCATGCATGGTGGGCTGGACGCATTCGAAATTCGGCAAGCTGGAAGGCGAGGACGTCGAATCCCTGATCGTGCGCGTGGCGGGCGACGCCATCGCCGATGCCGGGGTGTCCCCCGCCGATATCGATGCGATCTGGCTCGGCTTCTACAATGGCGGGTTTTCGGCCCAGGATTTCGGCGCCTCGCTGGTGCTGCAGGCCGATGACGCGCTGCGCTTCAAGCCGGCGACGCGGGTGGAAAACGCCTGCGCGACCGGGTCCGCCGCCATCCATCAGGGGCTGAACTTCCTGGAGGCGAAGAAGGGGCGGATGGTGCTGGTTGTCGGCGTCGAGAAGATGACCGACACGGCCGGCTCGGAAATCGGCGGCATCCTGATGAAGGCCAGCTACCTGAAGGAAGACGCCGCAATCGAGGGCGGTTTCGCCGGGGTCTTCGGGCGGATCACCCAGCAGTATTTCCAGAAATACGGCGACCAGAGCGACGCGCTGGCCCGCATCGCGGCCAAGAACCACAAGAACGGCTGCGGCAATCCCTATGCCCAGCTGCGCAAGGACCTCGGCTATGATTTCTGCCGCGCGATTTCCGACAGGAACCCGCTGGTGGCCGGGCCGCTGAAGCGCACCGACTGCTCGCTGGTGTCCGATGGCGCGGCGGCGGTGGTGCTGGCCGATCTCGACACGGCGCTGACCATGCCGAAGGCGGTGGTGTTCCGCGCCGCGCAGCATGTGAACGACTACCTGCCGATGAGCCGCCGCGACATGACCTTCCTGGAAGGCACGGCGAAGGCCTGGGCGGGCGCGCTGGGCCAGGCCGGGCTGACCCTGGACGACCTCAGCCTGGTCGAGACCCATGACTGTTTCACGACCGCCGAACTGCTGGAATACGAAGCCATGGGCCTCGCCGAACCGGGGCAGGGGTTCCGCCTGCTGCTCGACGGCGTCACCGAAAAGGACGGCCGCCTGCCGGTCAATCCGTCCGGCGGGCTGAAATCCAAGGGCCACCCCATCGGCGCGACCGGCGTGTCCATGCATGTGCTCTCGGCCATGCAGGTGCGCGGCGAAGCCGGCGACATGCAGGTGCGCGACGCGAAGCTGGCGGGCCTGTTCAACATGGGCGGCGCCGGGGTGGCGAACTACGTGTCGATCCTCGAAGCATTACGGTAGGGCGAGGCCGCACTATGTCTCAGAACTTTCCGGCCCTCGTGCTGACCGAGGCCGATGGCAAGGTATCGGCGGCGCTCCAGGAACTTGCCCTCGACGACCTGCCGGAAGGCGACGTCACCGTCCGGATGACCCATTCGGGCCTCAACTACAAGGACGGCATGATCGTCAACGGCATCGGCCGCCTGGTGCGCGAATACCCGCATGTGCCGGGGATCGATTTCGCCGGGGTCGTGGAAGCCTCCGACAGCGACCGCTACAGGCCGGGCGACGCCGTCGTCCTCACCGGCTGGCGCGTCGGCGAGGTCCACTGGGGCGGCTATGCCGGGATGGCGCGGGTGAAATCGGACTGGCTCGTGCCGCTGCCGGAGGGGCTGACGGCGAAGCGGGCGATGGCCATCGGCACCGCCGGGTTTACCTCGATGCTCTGCGTCGACGCGCTGGAAAACCACGGCCTGAAACCCGGTGACGGCGAAGTGCTGGTGACCGGTGCGGCGGGCGGCGTCGGCTCGGTCGCCGTGGCGATCCTGGCGCAGCGCGGCCATGCGGTGGCGGCGTCGACCGGCCGGGCGGCACAGCACGGCTTCCTGCGCGGCCTCGGCGCCTCGGCCATCGTCGACCGGGCGGAACTGTCGGAACCATCGAAACGGCCGCTGGAAGGCGAGCGCTGGTGCGGGGCGGTCGATACGGTCGGTGGCACGGTGCTGGCGCGGCTGCTGGCGCAGATATCCTATGGCGGGTCGGTCGCGGCCTGCGGGCTGGCGGGGGGCGCGAACCTCGAAACCACGGTGCTGCCCTTCCTGCTGCGCGGCGTGAACCTGCTCGGCATCGATTCGGTGATGCAGCCCTATGACAACCGGGTCAGGATCTGGCGGCGGCTGGTCGAAGACCTGCCGATGGAAAAACTGGACGCCCTGACCGCCGAAATCCCGCTGGCCGAAGTGCCGAAGGCGGCGGGCGATATCCTGAAGGGGCAGGTGCGGGGACGGCTGGTCGTCACGCTGGGCGGGTAAGCGACTGCAGGGCGGCCGCCCTGCGGCCGGGCTCATCCGGGAGGCTGAGCCTGGATCCCCGATCAAGTCGGGGATGACAGTTGGTGCCGGTTGCGATGTCGTGGCCACTTGCATCGCCAGTCACCCGGCCTCTTCCAGTCATCCCGGACCCTTCCAGTCATCCCGGACTTGATCCGGGATCCATGCCGCAACCGCACTTCCCGTCCCAAAAGGGACGCCGCCCGCTTCACCGGTTATACTCCGGCCTGTCAGCAACCCGGCACGAAGGAGGGAACGCCATGAAGGTCCTGATCTGCGGCGGCGGGGTTATCGGCGCCTCGATCGCGTATTTCCTTAGCCGGCGCGGCGTCGAAACCACCGTGGTCGAACGCACCGGTATCGCCAATGCGGCCTCCGGCAAGTCCGGCGGCTTCCTGGCGCGGGACTGGTCCGACGGCTCGCCGCTGGCGCCGCTGGCCCGCCGCAGTTTCGACCTGCACGCCGAACTGGCGGCGACCCTGGGCCGGGAGTGGGGCTACCGCCGGGTCGAAACCCTGGGCGTCGTGGCCAGCGCGTATCGTGACATGCGCCCCTACCGCCGCCGGGAATCGCCCGCATGGCTGGGCGGCGACAGCGTCGTGCACGGGCAACTCGGCACGCCGGAAACCACCGCCCAGATTCACCCCGCATTGTTTACGAAGGCGATGATGGCCGCCGCCGAAGATAACGGCGCGGCGCTGGTCGAAGGCTGCGTCGACGGGTTGTGTTTCACCCCGGACGGCGCGCGCGTCACCGGCGCCATCGTCGACGGCGCGGAAATCCGCGCCGATGCGGTGGTCATCGCCATGGGGCCGTGGTCGATCCTCGCCTGCCGCTGGCTGCCCCTGCCGGCGGTTTACGGCTCGAAGGGGCACAGCCTGGTGTTCCGCTACGAACCGACGCCGGAATCCCTGTTCGTCGAACTGGAATGGCGGGCAGGGCAGATGCGCTCGCCGGAAATCAATCCGCGCCCGGACGGCACGACCTATGTCTGCGGGTTGCCGGGCGACGACCCGCTGCCGGTCGATCCCGCCCAGGTGCTGCCCGAACCGGGCGCGTGCGAGACCCTGCGCCGGATGACCGCGCAAATATCGCCCGCACTGGGCGCGGCGGAAATCCTTGCCGAACAGGCCTGCTACCGCCCCCTCACGCAGGACGGCCTGCCGCTGATCGGCCCGGCGCCGGGCATCGCGGGGGCCTATGTCGCGACCGGCCACAACGTCTGGGGCATGCTGAACGCCCCGGCGACGGGCGAGGCGATGGCGGAACTGATCGCGGGGGGCGGGGCGACGACGGTGGATCTGCGCCCGTTCGATCCGGGGCGGATGGCGGCGATGGAGCCGGGGGCTATCTTCGGCGCGTGAATCCGGGAAGCGTGCACTTAAGGCAATTCCGCAATCGGTATGCTATTCCCATATCCTTCAAATGAATTCATTGGATTTAGATTCACATGAGCATGCTTGACCCGACCAGGAAATACCCCATGGTGATGCCCGACGGTACGGTTATAAAGACGGTCGTGCATCTCAATCAGGTTATTGACCATCCGAGAATGGAAATCGGGGACTTCAGCTATTTCGGACATCTGGAGGAGCTGGAGGATTATGCCGCGTATCTTGCGCCGTATCTGTTTCCCCTTAGCCATGAAAAACTCATCATCGGAAAATTTTGCCAGATTGCCCACGGCGCGCGCTTCGTCACGAGTTCCGCCAACCATGATATGACCGGGTTTTCCACATATCCGTTCAATAACTTCATGATGACACCGCAAACCACCACCGACGATGTTCTGGCCATGTTCGACAGTCCCGGGGCAAAGGGAGATACGGTAGTGGGAAATGATGTGTGGATTGGCGCGGAAGCCATGATTCTGCCGGGAGTCAGAATTGGCGATGGCGCAATCATCGGCGCCCGTGCGGTCGTCTCGCGGGATGTCGAGCCGTATACCGTTGTGTGCGGCAATCCGGCAAACACGATCAGGCAGCGGTTCGACGACGAAACAGTCCGCATCTTGCGCAAGGTTCGGTGGTGGGACTGGCCGGTTGAGCGAATTGAAGCGAATATTGAGGCTATAGCGAATGCGGATATTCAAAGACTCGGAGCGGTTCACGCAGAGTGGCAATACTGAGGCACTACCCTTCCTTGGTTTCCGCGGTCCTGACCAGTGGCTGCTAAAAGCTCTGGATCGTCACGCCCCCATCGATCACAATCGTCTCGCCCGAAATGAACGAGCCCGCCTTCGCGGCCAGCATCACGATGCAGCCGGCGATTTCGTCCGGGCCGCCGATTCGGCTGAGCGGGGTCATTACGGAGCGGTGTTTCAGTTTTTCCGAGCTTTCCACAGTTTGCAGCCGAAGTCGGCGCGGATCAGGTCGGGGGCGATGCATGTGATCCTTATTTGTACGGCTATTTCCGAAATTGGGGATTCAATAAACTGTCACCGAACTAGATATGGTCTTTTCTTCAGACGACGCACTGTTATTATATGTACAGGGTGAAATATTACATTTTTGTTTTACGGAAATCGTGATGACTAAAGCTCCAGGAATTTGTTTCGTAGTAAACGATATTCCTTACGCTGTATGGGAATGGGATTTACATGATAGAAATATCGAATTCATTAGAGGTATAGAGCATAATTATTTTGAATATGTAGCGCTATCCCATCTGGAAAATTTGGAAGGCGCTGATCGGAATTTGGCAGCACTTGCGATTCGAACGGCATACTTCCACGGACTTGAGACCTTGTTAACTCTTGCTTGCGCCGCAATTCAAGCGCCTTACTGCATTCCAGCTTGGATACAGCGTTGTCGGACAGAGCAACTACGAACAATTGTTGACGCAATATCCAGCGGCCATTGGACAGCATATAACCCCTTTCGCCTTCAACCCGTGTCTTGGTTAACGTTGGCTGAATTGTCTTTAAATTTTTCCGATACAACCGGGGAAGAGTTAAACGATTTGCGGAAAGAATTTGCTGATCTTTGGGGAAGAGTTTCCCGCGATTGGTTAGAGCAAGCGAGTGTTGACGAATATAACAGCATTAAACATGGACTACGAGTGAGCCAAGGAGGATTTTATTTGAAGGCGGGTATTGAACAAGAATATTGTGTTCCTCCACCTTCTGAGGAAATGAAACTGATTGGCGGAAGTAATTTTGGCTCGAAATTCTTTCAGGCTGAGGCGGTTATGAACGCATCCGATAACTCAAAAACGCATTTTCGAATAAAGCGGCATAACACGAACTGGAATCCTGAATCTTTAGCTAAAAAACTTGCGTTAATTTCAATGTCGATAGCGAATATCAAAGGGTTTCTCAGAGTAAAGAATGGAGATGCGCCAGAGGATGTAAAGGTGTTCCGTCCAAATGATATTGCATCATTCTGGGAGCCTTGGAATGAAAGCCTAGGAATCATCTCGGCGTCGATGGACACTGTCATTAGTGAGGAGAATATCGAACGGATCACGCAAGATGAAATTTTGCAGAGACTTTACATAAGAAAGGCCAAAAAAAAATAAGCGAATAGTTAGTTTGTCTCATTAAGCGCAGATAGAATTTAATCTACTTAAAACTCTGAATTGTCACCCCGCCATCGATCACAACCGTTTCCCCCGAAATGAACGATCCCGCCTTCGCCGCCAGCATCACGGCGCAGCCGGCGATTTCGTCCGGGTCGCCGATGCGGCCCAGCGGGGTCATTTCGGAGCGGCGCTTCAGTTTTTCCGGGTCTTCCCACAGTTCCCTTGCGAAGTCGGTGCGGATCAGGCCGGGGGCGATGCAGGTGACGCGGATGTTGTCCGGGCCGAATTCCACGGCCAGCGCCCTGGTGAGTTGCATGTCGGCGGCCTTGGAAATGCCGTAGGCGCCGAGCACGCCGCCGGCGCGCAACCCGCCCACCGAGGAGATGATGGTGATCGAGCCGCCGCCGCGCCGGGCGATATGCGGGCGGACCATCTGGCACAGCCAGTGGTTGGAGCGGATATTGGTTTCCATGATCCTGTCGAAGGCCGAATCCGGAATGTCCTTCAACGGGCCGAAATAGGGGTTCACCGCCGCGTTGCAGACCAGGATATCGATCCCGCCGAACCGCTTCACTGTTTGATCCACCAGCGCCTGGAGCTGGTCCTTGTGCGAGATATGGCAGGGGATGGCGGCTGCCTCCGCGCCGTGTTTCGCCCAGTTGTCGTTGATGTCCTGCGCGACCGCGTCGCACATATCGGCCTTGCGCGAGGAGATCGCCACATTGGCGCCGTGTTCCGCCATGCGGCTGGCGATGGCCCGGCCGATGCCCTTGGTGGCGCCGGTGACGATGGCGGTCTTTCCGGTGAGGTCGAAGAGGGTCATGCGGATTTCCTGTCTGTTCCGGCGGAGGGTTATGCGGCGCGGATGCCGGCTGTCAGCAGCACTGCCTGCGCATCCTGCAGGGTGAAGGTGTCGCCCGGCCCCGCGCAGTAATAGCCGAACAGGGTGCGGGTCGCCGGCGTGCCCGGCCCGCCGTCCCAGCGCTGGCTGAAGATGACGCAGCTGCGGTCCCCGGCGACGAAGCGCCGCCAGATCGAGGGGCCCATCGCGGTTTCCGACTGGTACAACTCGCCGAAAGCCGCCTTCAGCCGGACCAGGTCCGGGAAATTGGCGGCTTCCATCTTCGGGTCGTCCGGCACGTCCAGCCCCTTCGGCGTCAGCGCTTCGATCAGCATCAGTTCCGCCGTGACGCCGGACGGTGCGTCCCACCGCGCCCGTTCCACCCGGTAGCCGGATTCGGCCCGCTCCGCCCGGCGATGGCGGGCCTGCGCGGCGGACAGCGCGGGCGCGTCGAAGAAAAGCCGGGCTTGCGTATCGGCCACCGTGTTGTATGAAGGCGCGCCGCTGTCCAGCGAGCCGCAGGCGCCGAGCAGGGCGGCGGCGAAACAGAGCGTCAGGAATTTGCGTATCGTCATGGCGGGAGGATCAAAGCATATTTCCCCCGGCGTCGCCAAAGCGTAAACTGCCCTTCATCCCGATGGAGTGAATTTTATGACCCTCGATATTATCGCCACGGCCTGCCCGCACGACTGCCCCTCGACCTGCGCGCTGGAGGTCGAGCGCCTGGACGGCAACCGGATCGGGCGGGTGCGCGGCGCGAAGGACAACAGCTACACGGACGGCGTGATCTGCGCCAAGGTGGCGCGCTATGCCGAACGGGTGCATCACCCCGACCGGCTGACGCAACCGCTGCGCCGGGTCGGGGAAAAGGGCGTCGGCCGGGCGGCGTTCGAGCCGGTCTCCTGGGACGACGCGCTGGATATCACGGCGGCGGCGTTCGAGCGGGTATCGGCGCGCGACGGGCGCGAGGCGGTGTTCCCCTATCACTACGCGGGCACGATGGGGCTGGTGAGCCGCGACGGGCTGGACCGGTTCCGCCACGCGCTGGGCTATTCGCGGCAGAAAAACACGATCTGCAACACCATCGCCGATGCCGGGTGGATCGCCGGCGTGGGCGTCAAATACGGCGTCGATTCGCGCGAGATGGCGGACAGCGACCTGATCGTGATCTGGGGCGGCAATCCGGTCTCGACCCAGGTCAACGTGATGACCCATGTGGCCAAGGCGCGCAAGAATCGCGGCGCGAAGCTGGTCGTCGTCGACCCCTACCGCACGCCGACGGCGGAAGCCGCCGATGTCCATGTCATGCCCCGGCCCGGCACCGACGGCGCGCTGGTCGCCGCGCTGATCAACGTGTTCTTCCGCGACGGTTACGCGGACTGGGACTACATGCGCGAATTCACCGATGCGCCGGACGACCTGGCGGCGCATGTGGCGCAGAAGACTCCGGAATGGGCGGCGGAAATCACCGGGCTGACGGTCGCGGAAATCGAAGCCTTCGCGAAGCTGTACGGGCAGACGGAGCGGGCCTATATCCGCGTCGGGTACGGCTTCACCCGCTCGCGCAACGGCGCCGCCAACATGCATGCGGTGACCTGTCTGCCCGGCGTGACCGGCAAGTGGAAGCACCGGGGCGGCGGCGCGCTGTACGCCAATGGCGGGCTGTACGGGTTCGACATGACGCTGATCATGGGGCTGGACGTGCGCGACACCTCGATCCGGCAACTGGACCAGTCGCGGCTGGGGCCGATCCTCTGCGGCGAGCCCGATGCGCTGGAAGGCGGGCCGCCGGTCGGCGCGATGCTCATCCAGAACACCAACCCGATGGTGGTCTGCCCCGAATCCGCCAGGGTGCATGCGGGGTTCCGCCGCGACGACCTGTTCGTCTGCGTGCATGAACAGTTCATGACCGAGACGGCGGCGATGGCCGATATCGTGCTGCCGGCGACGACCTTCCTGGAACACGAGGACATCTACCAGTCGGGCGGCCACACGCATTTCTATGTCACCAAGCGGGTGATCGAGCCGCTGGGCGAATCCCGCCCCAATCACGATGTGCTGTGCGGGCTGGCGAAGCGGCTGGGGTCGGATCATCCCGGTTTCGACATGTCATGCTGGGAGATCATCGAGCAGACCCTGAAGAAGTCGGGCCTGCCGGATGCGGAAACACTGCATCGCGACCGCTGGACGGATGTCGCGCCGGGGTTCGAGCGGACCCATTTCGCGAAGGGATTCGGCCATCCCGACGGCCGGTTCCGGTTCCGCCCGAAATGGTCGGAAATCGGCGCCGGCCATGCGGGCATGCCGGAAATGCCCGGCTATTACGAGGTCATCGAACAGGCCGACGATGCGCATCCGTTCCGGCTCGTCGCGGCGCCGGCGCGCAATTTCCTCAATTCCAGCTTCACCGAAACGCCGACCAGCCGGCAGCGCGAAGGGCGGCCGACGGCGATGATCCATCCCGACGACTGCGAAGCGCTCGGGCTCGCCGATGGCGATCCGGTGCGGCTGGGCAACGCGCGGGGTTCGGTGCTGGTCCACACGCGGGTGTTCGACGGCGTCCAGCGCGGCGTCGTCGTCGTGGAAAGCCTGTGGCCGAACGCGGCCTTCGTGGAGGGTATGGGGATCAACGTCCTGATCGGGGCGGAGGCGGTGCGGCCGAACGGGGGCGCGGCCTTCCATGACACAGCCATATGGCTGCGCGCCGCGTGACGGCGGCGCCGGAGGGAAAACCGCATATCGTCGTCATTGGCAACGAAAAGGGCGGTTCGGGCAAATCGACCACGGCCATGCACCTGATCGCGGGGCTGTTGCAGGGCGGTTTTCGCGTCGGGTCCATCGACCTGGACGCGGGGCAGGGCACCCTGACCCGCTACGTGGGGAACCGGAACCAGTACAACGCATCGAACGGCCAGCGCCTCGTCGTCCCGGACCATCGACGGATCGAACCCAGCGACCTGGACAGCGGGCTGGAGGCCCGCATGGTGGACCGCGGACGGTTGGAAGCCGGCCTGGCGGAACTGGGCCGGGAAAACGCGTTTATCGTGATCGATACGCCGGGCAGCGACACGGCGCTGTCGCGCCATGCCCACAGCCGCGCGGATACGCTGATCACGCCGCTGAACGACAGCTATATCGACCTCGACCTGCTGGCGGATGTCGATCCGGATACGGGCCGGGTCCGCCATCCCAGCCGCTACGCCGAAATGGTCTGGGAGCAGAAAAAGGCCCGCGCCCTGCGCGACGGCGGATCGATCGACTGGATCGTCATGCGCAACCGCATGGGGACGCTGGAATCCCGCAACAAGCGGTCGATTGACCGCACCATAAAGGAACTGTCGCGCCGGATCGGGTTCCGGCTGGCGCCGGGGTTCAGCGAGCGGGTGGTCTTTCGCGAACTGTTCCTGAAGGGGCTGACCCTGCTGGATCTGCGCAATCCGGCATCGGGCCTGAAAATGAACATGTCGCATATCGCGGCGCGGCAGGAAGTGCGCCAGTTGCTGCAGGCCATCGGGCTGCCGACGACGGAATAGATCGCCGGTATCGTCCAAAAAACTGGAATTTTCGGGTCAAAAGACCCCATATTGAGCCTATGGCCAAACTGCCCGCTTCCAGTGGCGACGATGTTGCGCGATTCCTCAGGAAAGTCGCGGAAACCCCCGCGCCTGCGACCCGCGCGGGAGACCGGGGACGTTTGATCTTCGCCATGGACGCGACCGCCAGCCGGGAACACAGCTGGGATCACGCCTGCAGGATCCAGGGTGACATGTTCGTCGAAACCAGCATGCTGGGCGGGCTGGAGGTGCAACTGCTGTACTACCGCGGCTATGGCCAGTGCCGGGCGAGCAAATGGACGCCCGATTCCACACGCCTGCTGCGCTTCATGGAAAGCGTGCGCTGCCTTGGCGGCGCGACCCAGATTGAAAAGGTCCTGAAGCACGCGATCCGGGAAACCGGGATCCGGCAGGTGAACGCGCTGGTGTTCATCGGCGACGCCATGGAGGAAGATGTCGACGTTCTGTGCCGGCATGCCGGCGAACTCGGCCTGCTGAACGTGCCGGCCTTCGTGTTCCAGGAAGGCGGCAACCCCATCGCCGAACGCGCCTTTCGCCAGATTGCCCGGCTTACAAACGGGGCCTATTGCCGTTTCGACTCCAACAGTGCGCAACAGCTTCGCGAACTGCTTTCCGCGGTCGCCGTCTACGCGGCGGGCGGCCGTCGGGCCATGCTGGAATACGGCAGGCGAAAGGGCGGCGAAACCCTGCGGCTGACCGACCAGATGACCCGCGGCGGGAACTAGCGCCGATGTCCTGGCTGCTGCTCGGCGTGGCCCTTCTGGTCGGCGCCCTTCTGGTTGGCCGCTGGTTCGTCGGCGCCGATACGAAGCAAATCCTGAAGGCGCTGCGCTGGGCCGGCGCGATCCTGGCGGTCGTCCTCGCGCTGGTGCTTGTTCTGACCGGCCGGTTCTCGCTGCTGTGGATCGCCTTCATGGGGCTGCTGCCCTGGATCATGCGGCTTCGAATGCTGGGCCGGATGGCGCGCTCGGCCCGGGGCCCCAGCAGCGGCGGGCAGTCCAGCGTCAATACCCGCTTCGTCGCCATGACGCTCGATCACGATACCGGCGATATGGACGGCGAAGTACTGGAAGGGGCTTTCGCGGGCCGGCAATTGTCGCGGATGACAATGGACGAAGTGCTGAAGCTGTTTACAGACGCCAGCCGGGCGGACGAACAGTCGGCAAACATTCTGGGCGCCTATCTCGATCGGCAATACGGCGATGCCTGGCGGGAACGCGCCGGAAGCGGCAACAGGGAGTCTGAAACACCCCGGTCGGCCGATGGCCGGATGACGGTGGAGGAGGCGTATCGGATTCTGGACCTCGAACCGAATGCTTCCCGGGAGGAAATCAACCGGCAGCACCGGGAACTCATGAAAAAGATGCATCCTGATCACGGCGGATCGGACTATCTTGCCGCCAAGATAAATGAAGCTAGGGAATGTCTCATGCGGCTGGCGTCCGAGGACGGAATGTAAAAATTGTCGCAGCCACTACGGTTGCGAGTACAAGGCAGTTATGGCAAGAAAGCGAACATTTCATCGGATTGGATTGAATCAGGCAGCATGAACAGGAAAATACGCAAAGCGGTGTTTCCCGTGGGCGGGATGGGCACCCGGTTTTTACCCGCCACCAAGGCCATGCCAAAGGAAATGCTGCCCATTGTCGACAAGCCCCTGATCCAGTACGCGGTCGAAGAGGCGCAGGCCGCCGGGATCGAGGATTTCATTTTCGTCACCGGCCGCGGCAAGCACGCCATCGAGGATCATTTCGATTATTCGCCGGAGCTCGAAAATATGCTGGTGGATCGTGGACGCAACGATATTCTCGACGCGATCCGCAGCTGGATGCCAAAGCCCGGGCAGATCAGTTATACGCGGCAGATGCAGCCCCTGGGACTGGGGCACGCGGTATGGTGCGCGCGGAATCTGGTTGGCGACGAACCCTTTGCCGTGTTGCTGGCCGATGACCTGGTGCAGGCGCAAACGCCCTGCCTGAAGCAGATGGTCGATGTCCAGGCGGAAACCGGCGGCAGCGTGGTGGCAGTGATGGACGTGCCGCGCGAACATACCAGCCGTTACGGGATACTGGATATCGAAAACGAATCCGGTAACCTTGTCTCGATCCGCGGTCTGGTGGAAAAGCCGGACCCGGCCGATGCGCCGTCGACCCTGTCGATAATCGGGCGCTATATCCTGCAGCCGCAGGTTTTCGAATATCTGGGCCGCCAGGAGAAGGGGGCTGGCGGCGAAATCCAGCTGACCGACGCCATGGCGGCAATTTTGGGATCGAGCCCGTTCCACGGGCTGCGGTTCGAGGGACGGCGGTTCGATTGCGGCGACAAGGCAGGTTTCCTGGATGCCTCGATCGCCTTTGCACTCGCCCGCGACGATCTCGCGCCGGCCATGCGGGACATATTGAGAAGCCATGCCGGTGCTTAATTCGCCCGCCGGCATATTCTGACCTGAATTTAGGGAGCCAAATTCATGCGGATCGCGATGATCGGGACTGGCTATGTCGGTCTGGTGTCTGGCGCCTGCTTTGCCAAATTCGGTGTCGAGGTGACATGCGTCGACAAGGATGAATCCAAGATCGAGCGCCTGATGCGTGGCGAAATGCCGATTTTCGAACCGGGACTCGATGCCCTGGTCCGGACCGGGTTCGAAAATGGCCGCCTGACCGTGACGACTGAGCTGCCGGCGGCGGTGCGGATGGCCGACGCGGTCTTTATCGCGGTCGGGACGCCCAGTCGGCGCGGCGACGGTCATGCCGACCTCAGCTATGTCTACGCGGCGGCGAAGGAGATTGCCGAGTGCCTGGAGGGGTATACGGTCGTCGTGACGAAATCGACGGTTCCGGTAGGGACTGGCGCCGAGGTGGACCGGATCATCCGGGAGACGCGCCCCGATGCCGATTACGACGTCGTTTCCAACCCGGAATTCCTGCGCGAAGGTTCAGCCATCGAAGATTTCATGAGACCCGACCGGATCGTTATCGGGACGGACAGCAGCACGGCTCAGGATGTCATGCGCATGCTGTACCGGCCGCTTTACCTGCTGGAAACACCGATGCTGTTTACGCAGCGGGAAACGGCCGAACTGATCAAGTATGCGACCAACGCATTCCTGGCAACGAAGATCACATTTATCAATGAAATTGCCGATGTCTGCGACAAGGTCGGCGCCAACGTTCAGGATGTGGCGCGGGGCATCGGGCTGGATGGCCGGATCGGGCGCAAGTTCCTGCATGCCGGCCCCGGATACGGAGGATCCTGTTTTCCGAAGGATACGCTGGCGCTGGTGAAGACGGCGCGGGAATACGGCGCGCCAATGACGATCGTGGAATCGGTCATCGAAGCCAACGACAACCGCAAGAAGGCCATGGCCGCCCGGGTGATCGCCGCCTGCGGCGGTTCGGTGGACGGGCTGACGCTGGCGGTACTGGGCGTCACGTTCAAGCCGAATACGGATGACATGCGCGAAGCGCCAAGCCTCGATATCGTTCCGGTTCTTATTCAGGCGGGCGCCCAGATACGGGCATATGACCCCGAAGGCATGAAAGAGGCCGCGCCGCTTCTGCCCGGTGTCGAATGGTGTCCCGGGGCCTATGAAACCATGGAGGGCGCGTCGGCGGTGATCATCATTACCGAATGGGATGAATTCCGCATGCTGGATCTGTCCCGCGTGCGTTCGCTGTTGCGGCAGCCCCTGATGCTCGACTTCAGAAACATCTATAATCCGGGCGAGATGGCGGCGGCGGGGTTCGTGTATCACAGCATCGGGCGGCCGGATCGGCCGGTCGTGGCGGAACCCAGGATACTGGCGGATGCACAATGAAAAAGCATGATTTTTCGCCGCAGATTCTGCGTGAATACGATATCCGGGGGACCGTGGGGGAGACCCTGTTCCCGGCAGACGCCTACGCGCTGGGCAGGTCCTTCGGGACAATCGTTGCGCGCCGCGACGGCCGATTGGTCTGCGTCGGTTTCGATGGCCGGACGAGTTCGCCGGAACTGGCGGCAAGCCTGGTCGACGGATTATGCGACAGCGGCATGCAGGTCTTGCGGATCGGCCTGGGGCCGACGCCGTCGCTGTATTTCGCGACGAAGGCGATGCAGGCGGATGGCGGCGTCATGGTCACCGGTTCGCATAACCCGCCGAACCATAACGGGTTCAAGATGATGCTCGGCGGCGCCTCGTTCTGGGGCGGCGATATCAACAAGCTGGGCGTGCTGGCCGCCGCGGGCGATTGGGTCGACGGTGCGGGAATCGCCAGCGATATCGCCCTGATGGCGGCATATGTCTCGCGACTGCGTATCGACTATACGGCATCAAGGGGTCTCAAGGTTGCCTGGGATGCTGGCAACGGTGCGGCGGGCGAGGCAATGGCCGCGCTGACCCGGCAATTGCCCGGTACGCATGTTCTCCTGAATGCGGAAATCGACGGCACATTTCCGAACCATCACCCGGATCCGACCGTGCCTGAAAACCTCCGGCAGCTTCAGGACGCCGTGGCAAGGGAGAACTGTGACCTCGGGATTGCCTTTGACGGCGATGGCGACCGTATCGGCGTTGTCGACGGCAAGGGCCGGATTCTCTGGGGCGACCAGTTGCTGTCGATCTATGCGCGTGACCTGCTGGCGCGGCGGCCGGGCGCGACGGTCATCGCGGATGTCAAGGCGAGCCAGGTGCTGTTCGATGAAATTTCCCGCTGTGGCGGCAATCCTGTCATGGCGGCGACCGGACATTCGATCATCAAGACACGAATGGCGGAACTGTCCGCGCCGCTGGCGGGTGAAATGAGCGGCCATATCTTTTTTGCGGACCGCTACTACGGTTTCGACGACGCGCTTTATGCGGCGGTCCGGCTGCTGGATATCGTGGCCCATGGCGACCGGTCGCTGGCGGATATGCGCGATGCCCTGCCGCAGGTCGTGAATACGCCCGAAATTCGCTTCGATATCGCCGAAGAACGCAAATTCGCCGTTATCGATGAGGTCAAGAGCCGGTTGGCGGGCACGGCGGCGCAGGTGAACGATACGGATGGCGTGCGTGTGCTTAACGAGGACGGTTGGTGGCTGCTTCGGGCATCGAACACCCAGGCCGTGCTCGTCGTGCGCTGTGAATCGGCAAACGACGCAGGCCTTGCCAGACTGAAAACCACGGTTATCGATCATCTCAGGGGGTGCGGCGTCGATGCGCCGGCTTTCTGACGCCGGCGAGATCTACGGTTGCCGCGTTGCCGTTTGATCGCTATCGGATGCCTGTACCTGTCGCACCTTGTCCGGCGCAATGGCGATACACGGTATTTGCCGTTGTTCAAGGCGCTTGCAGGCCTGCTTCGCGCTGTCGCCGCTCATACCGATAAGCCGCGCCCGATACATGATATGGTCGCCGGTGCGATAGGGCGCGATGCTGATATGCGTGCGGTCGGTCAGTTCCGGTATGTTCGACACCGCCTGATTGGCGGCAGCCCTTGCCGGGGCGACATCGCCGTACGCGCCGACCTGGATCGCCCATTCGGTGCCTTCCTGCGCCCATGCGGTGGAATGTGCGGGGAGCGTATGATGTTGGGCCGCAGCCGGCGCCGCGGAGACGGTTTTCTGCGCTACAGCCGGAGTGAGTTTCTTCTCGCTCAGTTCCGCGAACTGATTGGCAGCCGACTGCTGTTTGTCGCGAAGGGCGAGTTTCTTAAATTCACGCTCAAGCAGGTCCGCCATATGCTTGTCGCGCGACTTTGCCGTTTTTCCGCCGAATACGATGCCGATAAGGCGATGGTTGTCCCTGGAAACCGATGCGGCGAGATTAAAGCCTGAAGCGCGGATATAACCGGTCTTGATCCCGTCAGTCCCATCGACAGAACGCAACAGACTGTTGTGATTCTTGTATTTTTGTCCCCGGAAGCTGTACTGGTCGCGCGAAAAATACGCGTAATATTTCGGGAAATCCTTGATCAGGCTGCTGGCAAGCTTCGCCATGTCGCGTGCGGTGGATAGCTGTCCCTGGTTCGGCAGTCCGGACGCATTGCGGAATGTGGTATGCCGCATGCCCAGTTCACGCGCCTTTTCGGTCATGAGCTTGGCGAAATTGATTTCCGTGCCGCCCAGTTTTTCGGCAGCGACAACGGCAGCATCATTCGCAGACTTGGTCACCAGGGCCAATATGACCGATTCGACGGAGATCGTTTCGCCGTGTTTCAGGCCCAGCTTCGATGGCGTCATGCCTTCCGCGCGACGCGACACAGGCAATGGCGTGTCAAGTTTCAGACGCCCTGCTTCCAGCGCCTCGAACACCAGATACAGTGTCATCATTTTTGTCAGGGATGCTGGATATTTTTTTGTGTCCGGGTTTACCGCATGCAGAACGCGACCGTTATCCGCATCGATAACAATGGCGGCATAGCGTGCCTGCGCGGGCGATGCCTGTAGCCAAAACAGGGCGACCATTGTGACGGCGAACACGATTGCGCCGGGGCTTAAGAGACGGTTCTGTTTCATGCTTTTTTGGGATATACCAGATCAGGCCAAATTTCATCATGAATCCATAAGTTTACACAGGTTAGTTAAGAATCGGTTTATTGTCCATCCGTTTGGTAAGGCGCCGAAGGATTTTTCGTAATTACCGCACTGCAGCAAGAATTGTCTTTTATACGGCGTCGGATCCGGGACACAAAATTCCGCACCGATCCGGCCCGGCGCATACGGGAAATACCGGCTGGCGGGGCATCGCACCAGTAAAATGCTGCGATGCACAAAATTATTTGTTGACACGGAGGGGGTCGTTCCCATATTCCTTGCTGTAGAAATGTTGCACCGCAGCAAGACGTCCGCGCTGCTACGGAAGCAGACTGAAACTCATTCGCGGCACAATTCACTTGTTTGGGAGTTATATCATGGCGACGAAGGCACAGGGTACCGCAAAGGACGCAACCAAAGCGATCGAGGATGCGCTCGCGGTCGGCAAGGACACGGTTGAACAGGCGTTCAAGGCGTCGACGGAGGGCTACGAACAGGTCGCTTCCGCGAGCCGTGCGCAGTGTGAAAAGGCGAGCAAGGCGCTGCTCGGCAGTTATGACGAACTGGCGACGGCCAGCAAGGACAACATGGACGTCCTGGTTGCGGCCGGCGATATCTGGTTCAAGGGATACGAAGAGATCAGCAAGGCCTGCCTTGCCTATGCGCAGGGAACCGCCGAACACGCCGCCGAAACGGCAAAGGCGGTCATGGCGGCAAAGACTGTCCAGGACATGATCGACGTACAGACGGATTTCGCGAAACAGCGTTTCGACATTCTGGCCAGCGAAGGCACCAGGATTTCGGACCTGTCCATGAAGACGGTCAACGAAACGGTTGCGCCGATCCAGAAGCGATTCGACGACGGTATCTCCAAGTTCATGAAAGTCGCGGCGGGCTGAACCGCGCGTGATCCATGCATGCCGCAAGGCACGGCGTAGAACAACGGCCCGGGAGCGTCTTGCTCCCGGGCCGTTTTTCTATTGCGACGGAAACACTTCCGGGATACGCGCTGCGGGTATATTCTCTTCCGTCTATCCCTTTTCCCCGCTGGTCAGGGAACCAATATACATGGTGATGTAAATAGACGCTGGTACGGGACGCAATGAGCGATCAGAATAACGGAACAGATGGCGATATTCGAACCGGGGTGGTTGTAAAGGCCAAGCCGAAGACGAAGAAGCCGTCGATGTACAAAGTGCTGATGTTGAATGACGATTATACGCCCATGGAATTTGTCGTGCATGTTCTGGAGCGCTTCTTCAACAAGGGACCGGAAGCCGCGACGCAGATTATGCTGCATGTACACCAGAAGGGGGTCGGTATCTGTGGCGTGTTTACATATGAGGTAGCGGAGACCAAGGTAAATCAGGTGATGGAATTCGCCCGCAAGAATCATCATCCCTTGCAGTGTACTCTGGAAAAGGACTGATATTCCCGTGTTATCGCGCAATTTGGAAGAAAGCCTGCACCGTGCAATCGCGTTAGCGAGCGAACGGCGTCATGAATACGCTACACTGGAGCATTTGTTGTTTGCTTTGAGTGACGATCGGGACGCCGTCGCCGTCTTGCGCGCCTGTGGCGTGGATATCGACCGGTTACGAAAGGATCTTGGCGAATATCTCGATGGCGAACTGGAAATGCTGGTTGCCGATTTCGTCGAGGACCCGAAGCCGACGGCGGGCTTCCAGCGTGTGTTGCAACGCGCCGCGATCCATGTCCAGTCGTCGGGCCGGGAAGAAGTGACGGGCGCCAATGTTCTGGTCGCCATGTTCTCCGAACGCGAAAGCCATGCAGTCTACTACCTGCAGGCGCAGGATATGACCCGATTCGATGCGGTCAACTATATAAATCACGGTATCGCCAAGGTGCCGAGCGAATCGACCACCCGAAGCGTCAGCGGCAATGATGAGGACGCGGCTGCGGAGAAGGTCAATAAAAAGGGCAACGAGGCGCTCGAGGCCTATTGCGTGAACCTGAATCAGAAGGCGAAGGCCGGCAAGATCGATCCGCTGATCGGCCGCAAGAACGAAGTCGACCGGACGATACAGATCCTGTGTCGCCGCACGAAAAACAATCCGTTGTATGTCGGCGACCCGGGCGTCGGGAAGACCGCGATCGCGGAAGGGCTGGCCAAGCGCATTGTCGAAGGCGATGTTCCCGGCGTACTCGCAAAATCGACGATCTATGCGCTCGACATGGGCGCGCTGCTCGCGGGAACGCGCTATCGCGGCGACTTCGAGGAACGGCTCAAGGCCGTTATGAAGGAACTGGAGGAAGAAGACGGCGCGATCCTGTTCATCGATGAGATTCACACGGTGATCGGCGCCGGCGCCACCAGCGGCGGGGCGATGGACGCGTCCAATCTGCTGAAGCCGGCGCTTCAGGGCGGCACGCTGTGCTGTATCGGTTCGACGACCTACAAGGAATTCCGGAACCATTTCGAGAAGGACCGCGCGCTGGTGCGCCGGTTCCAGAAAATCGACGTCAGCGAACCCTCTATTGCCGACACGATCAAGATACTGCAGGGACTGAAGCCCTATTACGAAGAACACCACCATGTCCGTTACACCAATGAAGCGCTGAAAACGGCGGTGGATCTTGCGGCGAAATACATCAATGACCGCAAGCTGCCGGACAAGGCGATCGACGTCATAGACGAGGTCGGCGCGTCCCAGATGCTGCTGCCGGAATCGCGCCGCAAGAAGACCATCGGCGTGCGCGATGTCGAGGCGGTCGTCGCCATGATGGCGCGGATCCCGCCGAAGCAGGTTTCCAGCAACGACCGGGACTCGCTGAAGAATCTCGACCGCGACCTGAAGACTGTCGTGTTCGGTCAGGATGCGGCGATTGAGGCGCTGGCCACCGCGATCAAGATGTCCCGCGCCGGGCTGCGCGAAGCGGAAAAGCCGATCGGCAGTTACCTCTTCTCCGGCCCGACCGGCGTCGGCAAGACCGAGGTCGCGCGGCAACTGGCCAAGACGATGGGGATCGAGATCACCCGGTTCGACATGTCCGAATACATGGAGCGCCACAGCGTGTCGCGCCTGCTGGGCGCGCCGCCGGGATATGTCGGTTTCGACCAGGGCGGGCTGCTGACGGACGCCATCGACCAGCATCCGCATTGCGTGCTGCTGCTCGACGAGATCGAGAAGGCGCATCCGGACCTGTTCAACGTGCTGCTGCAGGTCATGGATCACGGCAAGCTGACCGACCACAACGGCAAGGCGGTCGATTTCCGCAACGTGATCCTGATCATGACCACCAATGCCGGCGCCGCCGATATGGCGAAACCCGCCATGGGCTTTGCCCGCGAGGCGCGGGTCGGCGAGGATGAGGAGGCGGTCAACCGCATGTTCACGCCGGAATTCCGCAACCGCCTGGACGCGGTGATCGGTTTCGCCTCGCTGTCGCAGGAGGTTGTGCACCGGGTTGTCGACAAGTTCATCATGGAGCTCGAAGGACAACTGGCCGACCGCAATGTGAGCATCGAACTGAACGACGAATCGCGCGACTGGCTGGCGCGCAAGGGCTATGATCCGAAATTCGGCGCCCGGCCCCTGTCGCGGGTCATCCAGGAGAACATCAAGAAGCCGCTGGCGGAAGAACTGCTGTTCGGTGCGCTGGCCAAGGGCGGCATGGTCAGGGTGGTGCTCGCCGGCGACAAGCTGGCGTTCGAATTCAGCGCCCCGCCGGGCCGCCGGCGGCCCGATGGCGGCGGCGACAGCGGCAGCGGCAAGGACGGCGACAAGCCGGATTCGAAGGTTCCCGAACTGCTGGAAGGCTGAGCGGAAACCGCGGCGGCATCCGCTCCGTCTGATGGAGCCCATCGCATTTTCATTCAGGCCGGCGGACAGCCCCGCCGCGCTGGAACCGGTCTGGCGGGATCTCGAAGCCCGCGCGGATGGCGGGTTCTTCCTGTCATGGGACTGGATCGGCGCCTGGCTTGCCGAAATCGACGACGAACCCGTCCTGCTGGAAGGGCGGTCGGAAGGCCGGGCCGTCGCGCTGGGCCTGGCGTGCCGGGTCGCCGGGGGCCCCCGGTCGGGCGGCGCCCTGCACCTGCACCAGACCGGCCGGCCGGACCTCGATTCCCTGTATCTCGAATATAACGGCTTCCTGCTGGACCGGCGCTTTGCGGGCGCGGGGCAGGGGCGGTGCGCCGCGGCGCTGCTGGACGAGGGGGCGCGGCGCGGCGCGGTGGCGGGCTGGGACCGCATCGTCATCGGCGCGGCGTCGCAATCGACCGCCGAAGCGCTGGCGGCGCTGCCCGGCATCCTCCGGCGGACCGGCCCGGCGCTGCCCGCCAGCGCGGTCGACCTGGCGGCGATCCGCGCCGCCGGCGGCGACTATCCGGGCGGGCTCAGCCCCAATACCCGCTACCAGATCCGCCGGGCGACGCGGCTGTACGCGGCGCGGGGGAAGCTGACCCTGGAGGCCGCATCCGATGTCGCGGCGGCGCTGGCCTGGTTCGAGGGGCTCTGCGGCCTGCACCAGGCGACCTGGACGGCGCGCGGCCGCCCGGGCGCCTTCGGCCCCGCCTTCTTCCGGCGATTCCACCGCCGGCTGATCGAAACCGGCCTGCCGCGCGGCGCGGTGGAGCTGCTGCGCGTCGCCGCCGGCGATTCGGTGGTCGGCTACCTGTACAACTTCCGCCATCGCGGCACGGTGCATTACTACGCCAGCGGCTTCGCCTACGAGGCGGACAACAAGGCGCGGCCGGGGCTGGTCTGCCATGCGCTGGCCATCGAACACCACCTGGCCGGCGGCGCGGCGCGGTATGACTTCATGGCCGGCGGCGGGCGCTACAAGGAGAGCCTGGGCCGGCCGGCGCCGGGCATCCGCACCGTCACCCTGCAGCGGCCGGGGCTGCGGGCCCGCCTGGGCAACGCGCTGTACGGCGCCCGCCAGCGGCTGCGCGGTTAGGGTCGCGCGGGTCCTGCCTCAGACGGTGAGCGAGAGCACGATCAGCGCGGTCATGATGCCGAGCGACACGCCGACCACCGCCGCGTAGACGACATAGGGGTTGAGGGCAATCCGGCGCCGTCCGAGGTTGAATTTCAATGCGTCTGTTGTCATGGCGTGCCTCGCGTAAATCCCTGATGCCCCATCCGTTCCATACCTCACAGAATGGCCGGCGATTGTGACCGAACCGTGAAGAAACTGCGTTAACACCGCGATTTTCCGCCGCGCATGGCGGCGGACACGGCAAGGGCTTTATGAACGGCCCGGCGCCACGGGGATGTGACGCGCATCACGGGAACCGCGAAATCCCGGCCCGGCGATGCAACCGCGCCCCCACCGCCGCGCCCCACCATCCTGGCCCACGTCAGGCCGGATCGTTCTCCGTCCGGCGGAAGGGCGACATCTCGGCGAGGTGTTCCGATTCCCCCGCCTCGGCCCGGCGTTCGCGTTCCAGGAAATCGGCCACCGCCGCGCGGAAGCCCGCGTCGCGGATCCAGTGCGCGCTCTGCGTCCGCACCGGCAGGTAGCCGCGCTGGATCTTGTGCGGCCCCTGGGTCCCGGCCTCCACCGTAGCCAGCCCGCGCTCGATGGCGAAATCGATCGCCTGGTAATAGCAGCATTCGAAATGCAGGAAGGGGTAGCGCCCGTCGCAGCCCCAGTTGCGCCCGTACAGCGCGTCCTCCCCCACCAGGTTCAGCGCGCCGGCGATGGCGCGCCCGTCATGTTCCGCCCGCACGAGGCCCACCCGGTCGGCCATGCGGTCCCCCAGCATGGCGAAGAAATCCCGCGTCAGGTAGGGATAGCCCCATTTGCGGTCATAGGTGCTGACATAGAAATGGTGGAACTCGTCCCAGTGTTCGGGGCGGATATCCGGCCCGTTCAGCATCGCCACGGAAATCCCCCTGTCGGCGACCTTCTGGCGCTCCTTGCGGATATTCTTGCGCTTGCGGCTGGACAGGTCGGCCAGGAAATCGTCGAAGCAGCCATAGCCCCGGTTGTGCCAGTGGAACTGGTGGCCGTGCCGCACCAGGAACCCCGCCGCCGCCAGCGCCGCCACATCGCCTGGCTGCGCGAAGGTGACATGCAGCGAGGACACGCCATAGCGCGTGGCGACCTCCACCAGCCCGCCGATCATCGCCCGGCGCACCGCATCCGCCTGCGGCCCCGGCCGCACCAGCAGCCGGGGCCCGGTGACCGGCGAGAACGGCACCGCCGCCTGCAGCTTGGGGTAATAGCGCCCGCCCGCGCGCTCATAGGCATCGGCCCAGCCCCAGTCGAAGACATATTCGCCCTGCGAATGGTTCTTCAGGTACATCGGCACCGCCCCCAGCAGCAGCCCGGCCCCGTCGCGCACCGCCAGGTGCTGCGGCGCCCAGCCGCTTTTCCGGCCGACCGAGCCGCTTTCCTCCAGCGCGTGCAGGAAGGTATGGCTGACAAACGGATTCGCGCCGCCGGCGCAGGCATCCCACTGCGCCGCATCGACCCGGTCGATCCGGTCCAGCAGGTCGATGGTTATCGCCTCGCGCCCGTCCGGCATATCAGCCCCGCACCCTCCGCACCGCCCGCCCGGCCCGAATCAGGCGGGGACGGGGGTGAAAAAACGGTTTTCGCTTAACATCGGTTAACATCGCTTAACATTCCCTGACATTCGCCCGCATCCCGCCCGGCCCGCCCGCATCACGCGCGGGGGTGAAAAAACTGTTTTCGCTTAACATCGATTAACATCGCTTAACATTCCGCCGCACCGCGCCGCGCCGCCGGGCCCTGCAACCGCCATGGGCCAAGCCTAACACCGAACGGCACCGCCTGGCATCCGCCGCCCGTTGCCCGCGCGCCGAAAAAACAGGGGAAATGATTGGCTTTTATTGGCATTTGTCGGCTTTTCCGGTGTGCAGCGCAGCATGGCGGGCGGACCGGCCGGGGGATAAAATGCGAAAAGATTGGCTTTTATTGGCTTTTGTTGGCATTTCGCGGGGCGGGCGGGTGTGGCAGCGGGGGAAAGTATGAAAATCCTTAACACCGATTAACATGGCTTAACATTTCCGGTTTGCAATGCGGCGGGGGCGGGGAGTCGCGGTTTGAAGCGGATTGTCCCGAAAATTAAAAAAAGGAATAATAGGCTAAAATAAGTTAAAAGTCAATAAATTCTGATATTCATTCGATAATGCGATGGTCATCTAGCCTGTATTTGTGCAATCGAGCGAGTAGTTTTTGTCTTATGGATACTCGAGACCCGATTCAACGCCGACGTATTATGCAGGCGGTAAAACGTGAGAATACGAAGCCCGAATTGACCGTCCGTCGGCTACTTCATTCACTGGGATATCGTTACAGGCTACATCGCAAGGAGTTGCCCGGCACGCCCGATATCGTATTCCCAAGTCGCAAGAAAGTGATTTTCGTAAACGGGTGCTTCTGGCACGGGCATGGATGCAAGAAGGGGCAACTCCCTAAATCTCGCCTTGACTACTGGAAACCGAAAATCGCTAAGAACGTCGAGCGCGATAAAAATAGAGCAGAGCAACTCGCATTACTAGCATGGCGGGTTTTTGTCGTTTGGCAATGCCAAACGACAGATATTGACGATTTGGCAAAGGTGTTGAGAAATTTTTTGGACGAACCGTAAAATTCAACCGACACGACTGACGAAGTTCGGTATCTTCGAGGGATGAAGGAAAAAAAGCAATCCGAACGTCAGCCTGTCAAGCGCCCCATTGGAATTGATTTGTTCGCTGGAGCCGGCGGTTTAAGCCTCGGCTTCGAGCAAGCGGGTTTCGATATTGTCGCAGCCGTCGAAATCGATCCGGTCCACTGTGCCGTTCACAAGTACAATTTTCCGAATACACCGATCATTCCGCATTCGGTGGAAGGTTTAAGCGCCACTCATATTCGGAAAGTAGCCGGCATAGGCGATCGTCCAATCGACTGTGTGTTCGGGGGAGCGCCGTGTCAGGGCTTTTCGCTTATTGGGCATCGCGCTCTGGAAGATCCGCGAAATAAGCTTGTATTGGAATTCGTTCGGCTTGTCGCCGAGCTCAATGCCCGCACATTTGTCTTCGAGAATGTAAAGGGGCTCACCGTCGGCAGGCACAAATCTTTCCTGAAAGAGCTCGTCGAAGCGTTCGATAGGGCCGGTTACGCGGTGCGTTTGCCTTGGAAGGTATTAAATGCGGCTCATTTCGGCACGCCGCAGTTCCGCGAGCGTTTGATTCTTCTCGGAGCGCGCAAGGGAGAAGCGCTTCCAGATTATCCTTCACCTTCGACCAACGTTGCCGGCCGGCGACAGAAAATCGACGAGTTGCCGATCGGACCCACTTGCGCCGAGGCGATAGGGGACCTTCCCGATGCCGATCGGTTCGAAACACTTCTCGCGTCAGACTCTGTGAAAACGAGCGATTTCGGGAGCCCTTCTTCCTATGCTGCCGCATTACGGTGCATGACGAACGATGCCTGGCACTTTGGTTATGTGCGTGAATGGAATCCGGCGATTCTAACGTCTAGCGCTAGAACCAAGCACACGGAGATATCCCAGCGCCGTTTCTGCGAAACGGCGCCAGGTGCCGTAGAACCGATCAGTCGATTTTTCAAACTGCCGGGCGACGGCGTGTCGAATACACTCCGTGCGGGTACCGACGGAGCGCGCGGCGCATTCACCAGTCCTAGACCGATCCACTATACGTATCTACGGTGTATTACCGTGCGTGAGATGGCGCGGCTTCACGGTTTTCCGGACTGGTTCCGGTTCCATGTCACGAAGTGGCATGGAGCGCGTCAGATCGGCAATGCGGTGCCGCCGCCGCTTGCCCGAGCAATTGCAGGCGCCGTGCGTAAAGCGCTCGATATCGAAGCCGGTCGTCCCGAGGGTACGATTACGCTCGACGATCCAACGTTGCTTGCGGTCGATATGTCCAAAGCGGCGGCGCGATTCGGCGTCGAGCCTCCGCTTAGCAGGCGAGATCGCAAAAGTGGGACTAAGAAACGTAAGCAGATTGAAATCGAGAGAGAACGTCTCTCGTTGCAGGCTGCCCATGGCTGAAAAACTTAATCGATATCAGGCACTGATAGAGAGGATTTTTTTCGATCACTATACGGAAGGGGCGACTGAGTTCGAGTTTCTTCGCACAGAACTTGAAGACGGTGCTGCTGCACTTGGTTTCGCCCGCGTCAAAAATATCGGCGATGTGCCTTATTCCTTCCGTTATCGGAATCGGTTGCCCAACAATATTCTAAACACCCAATCGGAAGATCGAGAATGGATTATCGAAGGGGCGGGAAGGGGCGTATATCGTTTTAAGCTCGTGAAGAAAACGCGCATCGTACCGCGTGAGGATCTCGTGATAGTAGATATTCCGGATTCAACGCCGGAATTGATACGTGCCTATGCGCTAGACGACGAGCAGGCCCTTCTTGCGATAGTCCGTTATAACCGCTTAATCGATACGTTTCTCGGCCTGACGACCTACAGCTTGCAGAATCACCTTCGTACGACCGTCGAAGGCATCGGACAAATCGAGATCGACGAGCTTTATATCGGCCTCGATAAATATGGGTGCCACTACGTCATTCCCGTGCAGGCGAAGGGGGGCAAGGACCAGATCGGGATAGTGCAGACAACACAGGATATCCGTTTCGTCGAGCAGAAATTTCCGAAAATGAGATGCCGGGCAATTGCCGCTCAATTCATGGAAGATAATGTCGTCGCTTTATTCGAACTGACGCTACAGGACGACGATATCAAAGTAGTGGACGAGCGGCATTACTGCCTTGTCCCGGCATCTAATCTGGATCAGGACGCTATACGTAACTATCGGTTGTAGTCATCTTTCGAGGCCCTTCCTTTTTAGATTTAACACCGAAAGCCATTCGGTTGTATTGTAGACGCGTTGCCTGACTGCGCCGTTCTCCCCACGGGTTTTGAACTTGCCCCCGGTTGATCCCCCCGCCCCCGTACCGCTAAGCTTCCCGCGACGCCCCCATCGGGGCCGCATCGTGTGAGTCTTGCAATCGGGGAGGACAGGGATGGTCGATCGGTCGGGGCCGCTGGCGGGGATTCGCGCGGTGGCCTGTTCCACCGCGCAGGCGGGCACCGTGCCCTATATGCTGATGGCCGATCTCGGCGCCGAGGTGATCAAGATCGAGCCGCCCGGCGCCGGCGACAATTCGCGCAAGGCCGGGGTGCTGCTGGGCGATGACGGGGAAATTTCCTCGTTCTTCGAAACCAACAACCGCGGCGTCAAGAGCGTCACCCTGAACCTGAAGAGCGCGGAGGGGCGGGCGATCCTGTACAAGCTGGTGGAAACCGCCGAGGTGTTCGGCCAGAACTTCCGGCCGAGCGCGGCGGCGCGCAACGGCTTCGACTACGAAACCCTGAAGAAGGTCAACCCGCGCCTCGTCTATGCCTCGGTGTCCGGCTACGGGCAGAAGGGGCCGCAGGCGGACCTGCCGGGGACCGACGCGGTCGGCCAGGCGCTGAGCGGCATCGCCGAGGCCTATGCCGCGCCGGGCCAGCCGATGCGCACCGGCGTGGTCTCCGTCGCCGACGAATCCTGCGCCCTGCTGACCTTCGGCGGGCTGCTGGCGGCGCTGATCCATGCGCGCACCACCGGGGTCGGGCAGAAGGTGGAAACCTCGCTGGTCGGTAGTGCTGTGCGGCTGATGGGCTGGACCCTGACGACGACCATGTGGCGCAACCGCAACCCGATCACCGGCGCGCGGATCAACGGCACCCGCGAACGGCCGGGCATCGCCGCCTGCTTCAACGATTCCGAGGGCAAGCCGCTGGTCTTCCAGCTTAACGACCGGGACTGGAAAACGGCGATGGACGCGCTGGGCTTCTGGGACCGGCTGGAGGAACGCGGGGCCAGCGACCTCGGCCTCGCGCTGGAAAGCACGGAGATGAAGGACCTGATCCTCGGCACGCTGGCGGCGCTGTTCGCCACGGGCCAGCGCGACCGCTGGGTGGAGATCTTGCGCGGGGCGGATATCGTCTCGGCCCCGGTCAACACGCTGCTGGAGGCCTCGAACGACCCCAACGTGCTGGCCAACGGCTATGTGGACGAGGTCGAATACCCCGAGCTGGGCCGGAAACTGAAGGTGCACGGCTCGCCCTGGCAGTTCTCCGAAACGCCGCCGGTGCTGGGCCGCGCGCCGAAACTGGGCCAGCACAACACAGAGGTCCTGGAGGGGCTGGGCTACAGCGCCGACGAGATCGCGGGCTTCGCGGCGCGCGGGGTTATCTAACCCGTTGCCCCCGCCGCCAGCCGCGCGTCCACCGTGCCGATATCGCCGAAATCCCCGGCAAGCGCATCGTCCGGACCGACCCGCACCAGCCCCGTGCAGGTTCCCGTCGACACCAGTTCCCCCGCGCGAAGCCCGTCCCGGAGCCGCTGGAAATTGGCGATCCACAGCAGGACGTTGACCGGGTCGCCAAGCGCCCGTGCGCCCGTTCCCGCGGCTGCCTCAACGCCGTTGCGCCGCAGCCGCACGGCGTGGCCGGGCAGGTCGAATTCCCGCCAGCGCGCCGCCACCGCGCCCGTGACCAGCGCCACATTGGCGCCGCCATCCGCCGTCACCAGCAGCCGGCCCGCGCCGGTCAGCCCGCCGGACAGGCGGGATCCGACGATTTCGAGCGCCGGGGCGACGCCGTCGATGGCCGCCGCGACCTCCGGCTTCGTATAGGGCGCGGCGCGCGGCGGCAGGTCCGCGCCGAGCCGCAGGGCGAATTCCGCCTCGACCCACAGGTCATGCGCCGCATGGACCGGCACGGAATCGCCTGTGCGGAAACGGAATCGCGCGGGAACGCGCGCCGCGCCCGGTTCCGTCGTGCCCAGCCTGGCCTGCGCCTCCGCGGAGGTGGAACCGACCTTCCAGACGCCGGATGCCGGGCCGAGCCGGGCGGCAACATCCCGCTGCACCGCATAGGCGGCGGCAAGAGTCGCGGGATGCTCCGCGCCGCCGGCCGTGACCACGGTTCCGTCCAGCCGGGCGGCGGCAAGGCGCGCGGCGAGGGAAGGCGCGGGGATGTTCATGGCGGGGGTTCCCGTGGATCATGGGCGCATTGCCAAAGCGTAACCCGCGCGCTCATGGGTCGTCCATCCGGCTGTCGGCGGGCGGTATTTCTGGCGGGCGGCGGCCTGTGATGCTATAAGCAGGGGGCCGGAACGGCGAGCCGGCCGGACAAGCAGCAGGAGAGGCGACATGAAGGGCGACCCCAAGGTCATCGCGCATCTGAACACCATTCTCAAGAATGAGCTGACGGCGATCAACCAGTATTTCCTGCATGCCAAGATGCTGAAGGACTGGGGCATCTCGGAACTCGCCGAGGCGGTGCGGCACGAATCCATCGACGAGATGAAGCATGCGGACAGGCTGATCGACCGCATCCTGTTCCTGGACGGGCTGCCGAATTTGCAGGACCTCGGAAAGCTGCGGATCGGCGAGGATATCGAGGAAATCCTGCGCTGCGACCTGTCGCTGGAAATGGACGCGATCCCGGACCTGCGCGCGGCGATCGCCGACTGCGAAGCCGCCGCCGATTACGTGACCCGCGACCTGCTCAAAGGCATTCTCGATTCGGAGGAGGAGCATGTCGATTTCCTGGAAACCCAGTTCGACATGATCGCGCGCATGGGCCTGCAGAATTACGCCCAGCTCAACAGCGAGGCGGCGGAAGACTAGACCGCGCGGCGGTTTTCAGCCCGCGGTGCGGTCCGCTTCGGGCGCGGCGGCGAATTCGGGTTTCGCGCCGGATTTTTTTTCCTGGCGCAGGCGCCCGGAACGTTCCGCGAGATTGGTGAGAGCCTTGAGCAGGGTGCCCGGTTTCATTTGCGACCACTGGTTCATGGCGGCCTATACCGTCTCGGGCTGGCGGTTGTCGACCGGGGACAGAAGCTCCGTGTCGATCATTTCCTGGGCAAAATCAAGGCATTGACCGCATTCCGGCCCGTTGCCGAGCTGGCTGTAGGCCTGCCGCGCACAGCGGACGCCCTGTTTCGCCAGCGCCCGGATTTCCGCATCGCGGTACCTGTTGCAGATACATACGTACAAGATGCTGCTCCTGTTGGGGAGCGACACTCTGCTGCAACCGATAATGATTGTCAATCGCGAATTTTCAGGATGGGCGCGCCGTCCTCGACAATCGCCCGTAACCGTTCCAGCGCAAACCCCGTCAGCGCGGCGTCGCCTTCCGGCGACCAGACGACATAGGCCGGCAGGGTGAAATCGGGCGCATCGGCGCGCCGCGTCAGGCGCCCGGAAGCCAGGTGCGGCCGGACCAGCCGTTCGGGGAAATATCCCGTGCCGCCGGCGGCGAGGATATGCCGCAGGCCGATCCAGCCGATATTCGAGGTGATGGCGGGTGCGGCGAAATCGGGAAAGCTGGTATTGTGCCGGGCGAGAAATTCAGGTCCCCAGTCGATCAGAACGTAGTCCGGCCCAGGGCCGCCCGGCGGCGCGGATACCAGCGGATCCGCCGCCGCGGTCGTCACCATGACCAGCCGTTCCTCCAGCAGCGGTTCGACGCGCAGGCCCGGCCGGCTTTCCGGGGTGTACATGACGCCGATATCGAGCCGCCCCTCGACCAGCCCCTGCATCAGGTCCGGCTCGAAACCGATCTCGGCGCGGATCGAAACATCCGGCGCGTCCGCGCGCATGACCGGCAGCCAGTCCAGCAGCAGGTCCTCCCACAGCCCGATCCGGGCGCCGATGGTCAGCGCGGCGCGGAAACCGTGCGGGATGCCCACATCCTGCCGCGCCTGTTCCACCGTGCGCACCAGGGTCGAGGCGTGCTTCCGGAATTCGCGGCCCGCCGGGGTCAGCGCGGCGCCGGCCTTGTTGCGGACGAACAGCCGGCATCCGAGCTGGTCTTCCAGCAGCCGGATGCGGGCGCTGACCGTCGACTGGGTCAGGTGCAGGCGCTCCGACGCCCTGATGAAGTTTCCCGCCGCGATCACGGTCAGAAACGTGCGGGCCAGTTCGGTTTCCATGGATGCCGCTCCGGAACTGAAAGGGGATTATTATATCGAAATAATCGATATAAACAGCGAATATTTATCGTTTTGAAAAACTGTTGCCGGTAGCCAGATTGGATAATGTGGCAGGCAGCGGGGTGACAGGATGGTAGCGGACGCGCGGTGGAAGACCATCAAGCGATGGCGGCGGATGCAGCGGGCGAGGCTGCGGGCGCGGCGGCTTTCGCTGGCGCAGCGCGAGCGGGCCGGGGCGCGCGCGGCCGTCTGCGCGGGGATCGCGGAATTCCTCGCGGCGCGCGGCGATGGCTGTGTCGGCGTGTACTGGCCGTTCAAGGCGGAAATCGATATCCGCCACATCGCCAATGAAGGCATCCCGGTGGCGCTGCCCGTCGTGGTCCGGCGCGGCCAGCCGCTGGAATTCTGGTCCTGGCGGCCGGACATGGCGCTGCGGCGCGGCGTGTGGGATATCCCGATACCGGTGGATCGGAAGGTCGTGACGCCGACCCTGTTGCTGGCGCCGCTGCTTGGTTTCGACGATGCCGGTTACCGGCTCGGCTATGGCGGCGGCTATTACGACCGGACGCTCGCCGCCATGTCGCCACGGCCGCTCGCCATCGGCCTCGGGTTCGATTTCGCGCGTCTGCCGACGATCCATCCGCAACCGCATGACATTCCCATGGACGCCATCGTCACCGAGTCCGGTATCAGGCGTTTTTCGGAGAAATCCATCCCGGCGCGCGCCGCGCCGGCGGTTGCAACGGGAGACTGACCGATGACGACATATGGCCGGAAGCATGACCGCGCCGTGGAAAGCCGCGAGGCGTTGCTGGACCTGCTGAACCTGCTGCTGGAATGCGAACGCGCCGGGGCGCGCGGGGTGGGCGAACTCAGCCGGTCCGCGAATCCGGAACACCGGCCGCTGCTGTCGGCGGTCGCCCGCGACGAGGCGCGCTACTGCGCCATGCTGACCGGCCATATCCGGCGCCTGGGCGGGCGGGCGACCCGCAGGACCGGCGCCTTTTACGGCAAGCTGATGGGGACGGACGGGTTCGCCGCGCGGATCGGGCTGCTGGACCGGGGGCAGGGCTGGGTCGTCCGCAAGCTGGAGGACTCGCTGCCCCGGATCGACGACGCGGCGCTCCGCGCGGACCTGCGGGAAATGATCGAGGTGCATCAGCGCAATATCGCATCCTGCAATGCAATCGCGCCGGATGCCGGCGGAAAAAAAGGGGGTGATTAGCCGGCGGTCGCGCCGCCGTCGACGATCAGTTCCGTGCCCGTGATGAAGGAGGATTCGTCCGACGCCAGGAACACGATGGCGCTGGCGACTTCCTCCGGCTGGGCGAAGCGGCCGAGCGGGATGCCGGCGAAGCGTGCGGCGCGGAGGGTTTCGGGCACCGCCTCGTAGCCCATCAGGGTTTCCACCGGGCCGGGATGGACCGAATTGCAACGGATGCCGTCCTTCGCATAGGTCACCGCCACGGATTTGCTCATCAGCCGCACCGCGCCCTTCGACGCGCCGTAATGCGACGATAGCGAGGCGCGGATGCCGGCGGTGGAGGAAATATTGACGATGGAGCCGCCGCCGCCGGCGCGCATCGCCGACAGCACCGCCTTGCAGCCCAGGAAGACGCCCTTGCCGTTCACATCCATGATCAGGTCCCATTCGTCCTCGCTGATCTCATGCATCGGCTTGCGCTGGTAGACCCCCGCATTGTTGACCAGGATATCCAGCCGGCCATGCGCGTCGGTCAGCGCCTTTACCGCCGCGTCCCAGTCGGCGGCGCTGGTGACGTCGAGCTTCAGGAAGGTCACGGACTGTCCCTGCGCCGTCAGTTCGGCGGCCAGCTTTTCGCCCGCGTCGATGGCGATATCGCCCAGCCCCACATGCGCGCCTTCGGCGGCCAGCCGCCGGACCGTGGCTTCGCCGATCCCCCGATGCCCGCCGGAAACCAGCGCGACCTTGCCCTTGAGATTCATGATGCTCCCCCTTGTCTCTGATAGTGGCTAGCGCAGCCTGCCCACCGGGTTCTCCGTGGCGCCCCTGTTCGCGGCGAGCAGGCAGATGATGTCATGCGCGATGGTGGCCCCCGCGATGGCCGTGATTTCCGCGTGGTCATAGGCGGGCGCGACCTCCACCACATCCGCCCCGACGATTTCGAGGCCCTGCAGCCCGTGCAGGATGCCCAGCGCCTGCGCCGAACTGAGCCCGCCGGCGACCGGCGTGCCCGTGCCCGGCGCGAAGGCCGGGTCCAGACAGTCGATATCGAAAGTCAGGTAGACCCTGCCATCGCCGATCCGTTCGCGGATCGCCGCCACCGTGGCGTCGATACCGTGCCGGTGGATCCAGGGCGCGGTGAGGATTTCGAAGCCGTGGTCCGTGTCGTTATGGGTGCGGATGCCGATCTGGCAGGAGCGCGCCGGGTCGATCAGCCCTTCATTGGCGGCGCGCAGGAACATCGAGCCGTGGTCGAAGCGCTTCCCGTCATCGTCCCAGGTGTCGCAATGGGCGTCGAAATGCAGCAGCGAGACCGCGCCATGGGCCTTCGCTATGGCGCGCAGGATGGGATAGGTCACGAAATGGTCGCCGCCGAGGCTGAGCGGGATCGCGCCGGCGGCGAGGATCGAGGCAATATGGAATTCAATGGTCGCGACGATCGTTTCAGGATGATGCGGGTCGAGGAAGCAGTCGCCGTAATCCACCACCGACAGCGTGTCGAACGGGTCGAAGCCATAGGGAAAGGCTTTCAGTTCCGCCATTTGGACGGCGGCGGCGCGGATCGCCCGCGGTCCCAGCCGCGCGCCCGGCCGATAGGTGACCGCGCCGTCATAGGGAATGCCGCTCACCGCGACATCGACGCCGGACAGGTCGCGCGTATAGCGCCGCCGCATGAAACTCAGCGCGCCGCCATAGGTCATTTCCGGCCATCGACCCCGGTTTTCCGGCTTCAGGAAGGCCTGGTCGCCCTGTTCGTCGTGTGACATCGATTTGTTCCGTCCGTGCGGGCGTGGAGTGTCTGCCGCCGCATTGTCCGCGAAAGCGCGGCATGCATCAACCGGTCTCCGCAGGGACGAAAACCCCCGCTTGGCCGGGACCTGTTTTGATCGTAGTATCAATCGCTTCTGCTGAACCGCAAGCAAGTGGTTCGCGTGTGGCGGCGGCATTATGGAGGAGCTGATGCCCGATTCGGAAGCGGCTGCCGCCGGCGGGGCAATGCCCGGCCCGGCGGCGCAGGCACTGGCGCGCGGGATATTCGATGCCTTGCGCGACATGTCGTTCGATGGCGTCGGCGTCAGCCGCGAGACATACGGCCCCGGCGAAACCGGCGCGATGGAACTGCTGGCCCGGACCGCGACAGAGAACGGTTTCACGGTTTCCTGGGACGCCGCCCGCAACCTGGTCGTCCGGCTGGAGGGGCGGGAACACGACGCGCCGGTCGTGGCGACCGGTTCCCATCTCGACTCGGTGCCCGTGGGCGGCAATTTCGACGGGGCGGCCGGCGTGGTCGCCGGGCTGCTGGCGCTGATCGCGGCGCGCGACGCCGGCGCGCCGCG
>JBBDQU010000006.1:0-17581 GCA_040905865.1 Alphaproteobacteria bacterium | reverse complement strand
AGGTGCGCTCGGCACCTTCAAGTTCGACTTCGAGCGGCGGCCGATGGAGCTGATCGTCCTGCGCGGCGAGGAAAGCGCCTGGTTCGGCGGGCCCTGCTATTTCGGCTCGCGGGCGATCTTCGGCCAGTTGACCGACGCCGATTTCGCCAGCGCCCATCGCGATTCCGACCGCACCCTGGCCGATTGCATGGCCGCTTGCGGCGTCGATATGGAAACCGTTCGGGCGGGCCGGCAATTGCGCGATCCGGCCGCGTTCCACTGCTGGTTTGAACTACACATCGAACAGGGGCCGGTGCTGATCGCGCGGGAAAAGCCGGTCGGCATCGTTACCGGTATTCGCGGCAATATCCGCCGCCGCCACGTGGTCTGCCGGGGCGAGGCGGCGCATTCCGGCGCGGTGCCGCGCTGGCTACGCCATGACGCGGTGCTGGCGATGTCGGAACTGCTGATGCGGCTGGACGAACACTGGCGGGTGCTGCTGGAATGGGGCGAGGACCTGGTCTTCACCGCCGGGATCGTCGAAACCGACGCGCGCGAACACGCCATCTCGCGGGTGCCGGGGCAGGTCAGCTTCGCCTTCGAATACCGCAGCCAGGATGCGCGGACGCTGGAATCCTTCGGCAAGCTGATCGAAACCGAATGCGCGCAGATCGGCGGCAAGCGCGGCGTCGCCTTCGATCTGGGGCCGGCGGTGCGGACCGAACCGGCGCGGATGTCCGAACCGATGATCGAACATCTCCAAGCGCTGGCGCGGCGCGCCGGGATGGATTACGAGGTCATGCCGTCGGGCGCGGGCCACGATTCCGCCGTTTTCGCCAATGCGGGCGTGCCATCGGCCATGATCTTCGTGCGCAACGACAAGGGCAGCCACAACCCGCATGAGGCGATGGATTTCGAGGATTTCTTTGCCGCCGCCGCGTTGCTGGCGGATGGCATACGGGACGCGGCGAATGCCGGGGAAGGGTTCGGGTCATGAACAGTGCCGGCGACAGCGCGGAGGAAGCCGCGCGAATCATTCTCGACTGCGGCGCGGTGCACACCCGCACCGGCGGCGAGCCGTTCTTCTTTTCCTCCGGCTGGGCCAGCCCGGTCTTCGTCGACCTGAAGCGGCTGATTTCCTATCCGCAGGCGCGCGGCCGGCTGCTGGAACTGGCGCTGGACCGGATCGCGGCGGCGCTTCCGGCGGGATCATTTGAACAGGTGGCAGGCTGCGAACTGGCCGGCGTGCCGTTTGCGACAATTGTCGCCGACCGTCTCGACCTGCCGCTGGTGGTGGCGCTGAAGCAGGCGCGCGGCTTCGACCGGCTGTCCCAGTTCGAGGGCACCTTCGCGCCGGGGACCGGCACCCTGCTGGTCGACGATCTGACGACCGACGGCCGCACCAAACAGAACCTGAAGGCCGCGCTGGAGCGGGCGCAGGCGCATGTCGTCGGTATCTTCGTCTTCTTCAATTACGGCATTTTCCCCGAAGCGACCGATATCCTGTCGCTGACGACGCTCGGCGATCTGGTGCGGGTCGCGGAACGGGACGGCTCCCTCGCGCCGGACGCGTTGCGCGACCTGAAGGGGTTCGCCGAGGACGCGCCGCGCTGGTCGCGCCGTCATGGCGGCATCGCGGCGATCTGAGCCTCAGTCCCCGGCGGCGCCGTGTTTCGTTTCGGGTTCCGGCGCGCCGCCGCGGCGGTATTCGCGCATCCGCTGGAAGGTGACGTAGAGCATCGGGATGAGGAAAATCCCCAGCACGGAAGCCGCAAGCATGCCGGCCAGCACCGGCAGGCCGACCGCAAACATGCTGTCGGCGCCGGGGCCCGAGGCGCGCACCAGGGGGATCAGCCCCGCAATGAAGGCGAAGCTGGTCATCATCACCGGGCGGAAGCGCAGCCTGGCGCCGGCAACCGCCGACTCCAGGATGGATTTTCCCGCCGCGCGCTGCTGCAGCGAGAATTCGGTCATCAGGATCGAGTTTTTGGCGGCGAGCGCGATCAGCACGACGATACCGATCTGGGTGTAAAGCACGAAGCTCTGGTCCATGAGCCACAGCGCAAGCATTGCGCCCAGCACCGCGACGGCGACCGACAGCAGTACCGGGATGGGGACGTTCCAGCTTTCATACAGGCCGACCAGGAACAGGAAGGCGAAGACGACGGCAAGGCCGATGACGATCGGAGTCTGCCCGGCGGAACGCTTCTGTTCCAGCGCCTGGCCGGTCCATTCGAAGCCGTAGCCGGCCGGCAGGGTCGCCGCGGACACGTCCTCCATGGCGGCAATGGCCTCGCCTTCGCCCCGGCCCGGCCCGGGGCTGCCACTGATCGAAATCGCGCGGTAGGTGTTGTAGCGCACCACCGTGCGCGGTCCCGCATCCAGCGAGGCGCGGGCGAGCGACGACATCGGGATCATCTGGCCGTCGCGATTGCGGACCTGAATCCCGTAGATGCTTTCGATCGAGTTGCGGCTTTCCTTCTCCGCCTGCAGGCGCACCGTCCAGGTGCGGCCGAACAGGTTGAAGTCGTTGATATAGTAACCGCCGAGGCTGGCCTGCAGGGCGGCGAAGACATCGGCGAGGTTGATCCCCAGCACCTGCACCTTGTCCCGGTCGATATCCAGCCTGACCTGCGGGGTGGCGGCTTCGAAGGTCGAAAAGACCTGGGACAGTTCCGGCCGCTGGTTGGCGGCGACGACGAGGCCGCGCATGGTCGCGGCGATGGCGGTCGGTTCCTGCCCTTCCAGCCCCTCGAGAACGTATTCGAAGCCGCCGGCCTGTCCGATGCCCGATATCGCCGGGGGGTTGAGCGCGAGGAAAAACCCGTCCGGAATCTGCGACAACGCGCCGAACAGGCGCCCCGCCACGACGCTGGCATGCATGTCGGGGGCGGTGCGCTCCTCATAGGGCTTGAGGCGCACGAAGGTCACGCCGGCGCTGGAGGACGAGCCGCCGCCCAGAAAGTCCAGCCCCAGGATGGTGATCGCGCCATCCACGGCGGGATCGTCGTTGATGATGGCCTCGGCCTTTTTCGCCGCCGCTTCGGTGCGGTTCAGCGACGCGCCGGGCGGCAGGTTGTATATGGCGATCAGGAAGCCCTTGTCCTCCGCCGGCAGGAAACCGGCTGGCGTGCGCTCGAAGATCGCGTAGATCGCGCCTGCGACGACCGCGACGGCGACCAGCGACAGCACCGCGGTTCTGACCAGACGGCTGACCACGGCGGCGTATCCGTCGGCGACGCGGTTGATGGCGCCGGTGACGCGCCGCATCGGCCCGACCGGGTGGCCCGGTTTCAGGAACATCGCGCAGAGCGCCGGCGAAAGGGTCAGGGCGTTGATCGCGGAAATCACCATGGCCGCCGATATCGTGATCGCGAACTGGCGGAACAGCACGCCGCCGCTGCCGGGCAGGAAGGCGACGGGGACGAAGACGGACAGCAGGACCAGCGTGATCGCGATGACCGGCCCGGCGATCTCGCCCATCGCCTTGCGGGTCGCTTCCGCCGGGGTCAGGTCGGGTTCCGCCTCCATCACGCGCTCGACGTTTTCGACGACGATGATCGCGTCGTCGACGACGATGCCGATGGCCAGCACCAGCGCCAGCAGGGTGATCGTGTTGGCGGTATAGCCGAAGGCCAGCAGGACCGCGAAGGCGCCGATCACGGAGACCGGCACCGCGACCAGCGGAATGATCGTCGGCCGCAAGCGGCCCAGGAAGACGAAAACGACGATGGCGACGAGGGCGAAGGCCTCCAGCAGGGTCATCACCACCTTGTCCATCATCGACGAGACGAAAGAGGCGGTGTTGTAAATGTAGGAGAAGTCGACGAGGGCGGGAAAACGCGGCCGCAGTTCCTCCAGCCGTTGCGAGACCGCTTCGGCGACGGCGACGGCATTGCCGCCTGGCGCCAGATAGATGCCGACGGGCGCGGTGGGACGGCCCCTGTAACGCGCCACGGTATCGAAACTGGCGGCCTGCAGTTCGATCCGCGCAACGTCACGCAGCCGCACCACGGAGCCGCCGCTTTCGCTGCGCAGGACGATCGCGCCGAATTCCTCGGCGGTGGACAACCGGCCCTTCGTGGTGACGGTAAGCTGCAGGCGCTGGTCGTCGCTCAGCGGCGCCGCGCCGATGCGGCCCGCCGCGGCCTGCACGTTCTGCGATTCGACCGCCGCGATGATGTCGTTCGGCGTCATGCCGAAACCGACCAGCTTTTCCGGGTCCATCCAGATGCGCATGGAGTAGTCGCGCGCGCCGAAAATCGACGCATCGCCCACGCCGGGCACCCGCTTGAGTTCGCTCAGGATGTTCAGCGTCACGAAGTTGCTGAGATAGAGCTGGTCGTGGCTGTCGTCCCCGGAATGGAACATGAAGACCTGCAGCAGGTCGGTTGAGACTTTCTGGATCGTCAGCCCCGAATTGCGGACCTCCTGCGGCAGGTTCGAAAGCGCCTGGTTGGCGCGGTTCTGGACATTGACCGTGGCGATATCCGGGTCCGTATCCAGATCGAAGGTGACGTTGAGTGTGTATGAACCGTCATTCGCCGAGGTCGATTTCATATAGGTCATGCCGGTGACGCCGTTGATGGCGTTTTCCAGCGGCTGGGCGACGCTTTCCTCCACGGTCCGGGCATCCGCGCCGGTATAGGTCGCGGCAACGCGCACCGTCGGCGGGGCGATATTGGGATACTGCGCCACGGGGATGACCAGTATGGCGACCAGCCCGGCCAGGGTGATGACCAGGGAAAGGACCATCGCCAGGCGCGGCCGGCGGATGAAGGTATTGAAGATCATGATGGATTACTGCCGCGCCGTACTGTCGGGCGGGGTATCGGAGTTGCCGGCCTGCGAGGCGGCGACGGTCATGCCGGGGCGCACCTTCTGGTGTCCGCTGACGACGACCCTGTCGCCTTCCGCAAGGCCCGATTTGACCACGATCAGCGGTCCGCGCTGTTCACCGACCGCAATGCGCCGGATCGTGGCCTTGCTGTCGCCGTCGACGCCGAGCACATAGGGGCCCTGCTGGTCCAGCAGGATGGCGGATTGCGAGACGACAAGGCGCCGTTCCGGCTGTTTGGTGACGACCATGACCGTAACCAGCTGCTGGTCGACCAGCAGGCGGTCCGGGTTGGCGATGCTGGCGCGGACCATGACGGAATCGGTGGACGACGTGGATTCGACGTCGACAAACTGGATTTGACCCTCCTGGTCGTAGATTGTGCCGTCGGCGAGCCGCAGCTTCACGAAGACGCTGTCGGGCCCGCGGCCTTCCTTGCGCACCTCCAGCAGCAGCCATTGCGGCACCGGGAAGGTTACATACATCGGGTCCTGCGCCACCAGCGTGACCAGCGGATTGCTGTCGATGCTGACCAGATTGCCGACGGAATAGGCCGCGCGGCCGACCCGGCCGTCAATGGGCGCGGCGATGCGGGTATAGCCGAGATCGAGCTGCGCCGATCTCAGCGCGGCCTGTTGCGCCTGCACCGCCGCCTGCGCCTGGCTGAGCTGCGTCTGCGCGGTGTCCAGCGCCGCCCGGGATGCGGTGTTGCTTCTGGCCAGGGCCGAGGTCCGGTCATAGTTCTGCCGGGCCAGGGTGAGCGCGGCCTGGGCGTTGGCCAGGTTCGCTTCCGCCTGGTCGACCGCGACTTCATAGGGTTCGCGTTCGATTTCGAAGAGCAGCTGGCCCTTGTCGATCTCGGCGCCTTCCTCGAAGGCGCGCTTTTTCAGGAAGCCCTGCACGCGGGCGCGGATCTGCACCTTCTCGATGGCCTCGATACGGCCGGTAAAGGAACGTTCCTCGGTCACGTCCTTCAACTGCACCGCCTCGACGATGACGGCGGGGGGGCTTTCAGCCTGGCCCTGCGGCGCCGGGGCGTCGGAATCGCAGCCGGTCAGCAGGAATGCAACCAGCAGCGGCAGCACCGCCGTCAGCCGGCCGGCACCGCGAGGGAAGGGATGGGTCATGACGCTCCGTCGGTCTTTTTTGCAGTTGCGAACAGACCTAGCGCATTACAATAAATAATGCACCTAAAAATAGTGGTAATCCTGTCGCTTTACGGATACCGCACCGCGGCAATTCGTCTCTCGGCCTTGCCACAAAGAACGACGGTTTCGTTTCGCGTCCTATCGCGATATGTACATCCACAGCGGCGAGGGGCTTCCGCGACCGGCAGGGAGATTATTTGATGGATGACGGAACACTGGCCAGCGCCGAGGATCTCTACCGGATCAGCCGTTGGGGCGAGGGTTTTTTTGGCGTCGACGATGCGGGGCGGATGCAGGTCCTGCCGGTCATCGGCGACGAAACGGTGCGCATCGCCATCCAGGAAGTCGTCGAGGAGTTGCGGGAACAGAATGTGCAGTTCCCGATCGTGCTGCGCTTCCACGACATCCTCAAGAACCGGGTGCGGGAAATCAACGAAAGCTTCGCGGCGGCCATCGCCGACGCGGAATACGGCGGCGTCTATCGCGGCGTCTACCCGATCAAGGTCAACCAGATGCGCGAGGTGGTGGACGAGATCGTCGACGCCGGGAAGCCTTATCATTACGGGCTGGAGGCGGGGTCGAAGCCGGAACTGATGGCGGTGCTGTCATACGATGTGGGCGGCGAGGCGGTGACCATCTGCAACGGTTACAAGGACGAGGAATTCCTGCGGCTGGCGCTGCTCGGCAACCGGCTGGGGCGCAAGGTGATCGTCGTGGTCGAAAAATTCACCGAAATCGCGCCGCTGCTGCGGCTGGCGGCGGAGATGGAGGTCCGGCCGGTCATCGGGTTGCGCATCAAGATGCGGGTGAAGACCGAGGGCCGGTGGAGCGGGTCCAGCGGCGAGCGCGCCAAGTTCGGGCTGACAACCTCTGAAATCCTCAACGCCATCGCCTATATTCAGGCGCAGGGCTATGGCGACTGCATCCAGCTGCTGCATTTCCATATCGGCAGCCAGCTCTCCGATATCCGCTTCGTCGAGAATGCGGTGCAGGAGGCGACCCGGATCTATGCCCGGCTGCGCAAGCGCGGCATCCCGCTGCAGTATCTCGATATCGGCGGCGGGCTGGGCGTCGACTACGACGGCAGCCGGTCGAGCGGCGATTCCTCGATGAACTACACGCTGGGCGAATACGCCAGCAGCGTGGTGTACAGCGTGAAGCAGATCTGCGACCTGGAGGAAGTCGACCATCCCAACCTGGTCAGCGAAAGCGGCCGCGCCGTGGTGGCGCATCATTCCTGCGTGATCATCAAGGTGATCGGCGAAATCGCCAACGGCGCGAACGGCATCGCGACCCATGCGGAGGAGGGCGAGCATTTCCTGGTGACGAATATGCGGACCCTCTGCGACGAACTGGCGGAGTACCGCAATTATCAGGAAGCCTGGAACCGGGGCTCGCGGGTCATGGACGGCGTGCTGGAGGGCTTCAGGCTCGGCGTCGTCCGGCTGGAGGAGCTGGCCAAGGTGGAGACGCTCTACTGGAAGCTGCTGCGGGCGGTCTCCGAGGGTTTGAAATCGGCCGATTTCGTTTCCGAGGACCTGAAGAACATCGACGAACTGCTGGCCTCGCAATACCTGTGCAATTTCTCGCTGTTCCAGTCGGCGGCGGACAGCTGGGCCATCGGCCAGATCCTGCCGGTGGTGCCGCTGACCCGGTTGAACGAGCCGCCGTCCAATCACTGCACGCTGGCGGATATCACCTGCGACAGCGACGGCAAGATCGCCCATTTCATCGGCGAATACGGCGAACAGTCGACCGTGCCGCTGCACGACCTGCGACCGGGCGAGGATTATTACCTCGGCCTGTTCCTGACCGGCGCCTATCAGGACGTGATGGGCGACATGCACAACCTGTTCGGCCGGCTGAACGAGGCGCATGTGTTCTGCGACGACGACGATCCGACCGATTTCTATATCGAGGAAGTCATCCCCGGTTCCTCCGCCGGGCAGGTGCTGACGATCATGCAGTACAACGCCCCCGCCATGGCCGACCAGGTGAAGCGCATGATCGACGCCGAGGTCCGCAAGGGCGCGATCCGCTCGCGCGAGGGCGTCCGCCTGGTCGATTTCTACGAGTCCTGTCTGAATGGATATACGTATCTGCGATGACCGGGGCAGCCGCGTTCGTGTATATTCGGCCATCGCGTGCTGCGGAAGGTTTCGTTCCCGATGTTCGGACGCCTGATCGGACCCGGTGTCGCCTGCGCCCTGCAACTGCTGGAGCAACTCGTCCAGTGGCAGAACTGCACTGAATTCTGGGTATTTCCCGTCAGCGACCGGCCGGACGGCGAAAATTCCTGGAAACGCGCCCTGGCCGACGGGCGGCTGATCGACGCGACGGCGCTGGCGATCACGCGCGATCCGAAAATCGAGACGACGGCGTCGCCGGGCGAACTGGTGGTGAATCCCGCGGCGTCGATATTCCGTCCGGTGTTCCACAGGATGGGATTCCACGGCCATGTCGAGATCTTCGACGGCAACGCCTACCTGGTCGGCGAATATCGCATTTCCGACGGCTGGATCGCCTTCTACACGGCGCTGAACGCGGTGGTGCTGATTGTCGCCTGGTTCGTGCCGCTACCGCTGATCATGCGCGCGGTGACCGAACAGGGCGCGGCCTATAGCGACCTGTTCACCCGGCCGGGCGAGTTCGTGGCGGTCGCGCTGTTCGTGATTCTGGTGCTCTTCATCCTGTCGGTCATCAGCGGCGCATTGATTCTCTGCCTCCGGTGCATCGGCTATATCAACCGGCTGCTGAACCTGCCCGATCGCCGCAAACTCACGGGTTTCCTGGCGCAGATCCGCATCTGACCGCTGTCTCTCCCTCAGGTCAGCCGGTACGCCCGCCTCGCCGTGCCGCTGAACAGCGCCGTTTTTTCCGCCGCCGAACAGCCCGAGGCAATGCGCTTGAAGGCGTTCCACAGCGCGGCGTAGGTGACGCCCATCTTCTCCACCGGAAAGTTGCTTTCGAAGGTGCAGCGATCGGCGCCGAACATCTCGACGGTCGGCGCGATCCACGGTTCCCATAAATCGGCAAGCCCCTGCGAGGAAATCGGCCTGTCGGCGGTGTGGTAATCGAACGCCGCCAGCCGCATCAGCATGCCGCCCAGTTTCATCGTGACATTGGGGCATTTGGCCAGTGCCGCCATGCCCGCCTTCCAGACCGGGAATACCGCATCCGTTTTGCCGGTATAGGGGCCGTAGCCCAGCGGTCCGCCATTATGGTTGACGATGATGCTGGACTCCGGGAAGGCGCGGGCGAGGCCGGTGAGTTCGCCAAGCTGGGTGAAGTAGACCCAGGCGTCGAGCGACAGGCCCAGCGATGTCAGTACCCCGAACCCCGCGCGGAAATCGTCGCGCGCATACAGGCCCGCGCCGGTATCGGCGTGGTGGCTGTTGCCCACGGCGGGGTCCTTGTGCCAGTTGGCCGCGTGGCGCACCCCGCGGAAACGCCCGCCGCCGGCGCGGATCATGGCTTCCAGCAGTTCGCGCGCCGCCTCGCCGCGGGTCAGGTCGGCGAAACCGACGATGCCGCTGGCGGCCATGGTGTGGCCGTACTGGCCGCTTTCGCACATCGCGGCGATGCCGGCGGCGAATTCGACCTCGCCGACCGCGCGCATCGCTTCCGGTCCCCCGGCGCGGTACATGGAGCCGCATTCGACGAAGACGGATCCGATAACGTTGTGGCCGGTCCCGGCATCCGCCAGGAAATCCGGCAGCATGTAGCGCCGGCCCGGCCGGTCCCAGAAATGCTGGTGGGTGTCGATGATCGGCAGGTCCGGCTCGATGATGTCTTCCGGTTCGGCCCTGGCCAGCCAGTCCGGGCGCAGCGGATGAATCTGGCCGTAGGCGCCCGGCACGGGCGTGTCGGATAGCGGGCTGCGTGTTTCGGTCATGGTGGCTCCCCCCGGATATAGTGATTGCGCGGAACGGTAGTGGCTGGCGCGGCTTGCCGCAAGCGGGCCCGCGCCGCTACAGTTCCGGCCCGCCATTTCCACCGCAAGAGGCCGCGCCATGACCGACCCCCGTACCCCTGTCCTCGTCGGCTGCGGCCAGGTGACCGACCTCGACACCCCGCCGGAACGGGGCCAGTCCGCCATCGACATGATCGAACGGGCGGCGCGGCTGGCGGCGGCGGATACCGGGGCGGGGGAGGCCGTGCTGCGCGGGCTGGATTCGCTCTGTATCCTGCGGCTTTACACCGATACGAGCTGGCGCTTCGAGTCGCCTTTCGGCCGCTGCACCAACCCGCCGGCGGCGGTGGCGAAACGGCTCGGCGCCGCGCCGCGCCGGCTGCAATACACCTCGCCCGGCGGCAACATGCCGCAATACATGGTCAACCGCACGGCGGAGGAAATCGCGCGGGGCGAGGTCGACATCGCGCTGATCGGCGGCGGCGAGGCCCTGCGCACCCAGCGCGGCGCGCGCCGGGCCGGGATCGAAATCGACTGGAACGAGGAAGCCGAGGGCGAATACGAGGAACCGGGCGACATGCGCCCCGGCGTCAACGAGTACGAAATGCGCCACGGCATGCGCGCGCCGATCTTCAACTATCCGCTGTTCGAAAACGCGATCCGCGCCGACCGGGGCCGGGGCGCCGCCGAACACATGCAGGCCATCGGCAACCTGCTGGCGGGTTTCGCCAGGGTCGCGCACGATAACCCGCTGGCGGTGCGGCGCGAGGGCTTCACGGCGGAACAGATCGCCACGGTGTCGCCGGACAACCGGTATATCGGCTTCCCCTATACGCGGCTGATGAATTCCAACCCCTATATCGACCAGTCGGCGGCGCTGATCATGACCAGCGTCGGCAAGGCGCGGGAACTGGGCATCGATCCGTCGAAATGGGTCTACCTGCATGGCTGCGGCGATGCCTGGGACCACTGGTGGATCACCGAGCGGGTGAACTACCGTTCCTCGCCCGCGATCCGCACGGTGGCGGGGCGCGCCTTCGACATGGCGGGCAAGACCCCGGCGGACATGGATTTCCTCGATCTGTACAGCTGCTTCCCGGCGGCGATCCAGATCGGCGCGCGGGAAATCGGCATCGCGGAGGACGATCCGCGCGGGCTGACCGTCACCGGCGGGCTGCCGTTCTTCGGCGGGCCGGGCAACAACTACGTCACCCATTCCATCGCCGAGATGATGAACCGGGTGCGCGGCAGGCCCGGCAGCTTCGGGCTGTGTACGGCGAACGGCCATAACGTCACCAAGCACGGCGCCGGGATCTATTCGACCGCGCCGACCGAAGGGCCCTGGCGGCGCGAGGACCCGGCGAAGGGGCAGGCGGAGATCGACGCCATGCCCAGACCGCCCCTGACCGAACAGGCGAACGGCGCGGCGCGGATCGAAACCTGGACGGTGATGCACCGTCCGGACGGGCCGGAACTGGGCATCGTCATCGGCAGGCTGGATGACGGGAACGTCCGTTTCGTCGCCAATACCCCCGCCGATAGGGCGACCCTGATGGACCTGCAGGAAAACGGCGATGTGGGACGCCCGGGCAGGGTAACCCATGCCGATGGACAGAACGTGTTTCTGCCGGGATAAGGAGCGCGCTGTCAGCGCACGCCGCCGCGATGTGGAAAACCGGTTTACATTCCCCGTCCGGAACCTAAGTTCCATACCGGCGTTGAGGCGCATTGGGAGCGGCTTTTTTCCAGGGGACAGATACTTCATGAACGCGCGTTATCTACCGGCCCTGTTCGCGGCGGTATTGTTGCTGGCGGGCCCCTTTCGGGTCGCACAGGCGACCCTGCCGCCGCCGGAGGACAGCTTCCTGGCGGGCTATGTGTCCGCCATCGTGGTGCGGGAATTCGAAATCGCCGAGCCGGTGATAAGTGTCGTCGGCGGATTCGTGACCGTCAGGGTCGCGGCGCTGCCGGATATCGAAAAGAACCGGCTCCAGTCCGCGCTGTCCGAACTCAACGGTGTGCTTTCGGTACGGATTGAAACCGCCGAAATCTCCGACGCGCAACCGAAAGCGCCGGTCATGGCGCAGATCCGCGAACCGGCGGCGCCGGCGGAAGAAAAGGGCACCGAAGCGCTGGACGCGCCCGAATCCGCCCGCGGGCTCGAAACGCTGCCGGGCGGCCGGCTGTTCAATCCGTTATGGGCCGATCCGCGCTGGGCGCATTTTTCCGCCGCCTATCACTATTACCGGGACGATGAGGAAGTGAACGATGCAGGCACCGTCAGCTTCGGCGAATCCTTCGGGCTGCTGCGGGGCAGCGCCGGCAAGGATGCGCGCTGGCAGGTCGATTTCCAGGCGGCGGTCTTCGGCATTTTCGACCTCAACGCCGAGTCCAAGGATCTGATCAATGCGGATTACTGGGTCGGCATCCCGGTGAGCTACCGCAACGGCAATTTCTCGGCCATGGCCCGCGTGTTCCACCAGAGTTCCCATCTGGGCGACGAGTTCCTGCTGCGGCGCCAGGATTTCGACCGGGTGAACCTGAGCTACGAATCGGTCGACCTGAAAACCTCGTATGAGTTCGACAACGGTTTCAGGCTCTATGGGGGCGCGGGCTACCTGTTCCACCGCGATCCGGCCGACCTCGCCCCCTGGTCAACCCAGATCGGCGCGGAATATGCGTTTCCCACGACCTACACGCTGCCGATCTTCGGCAGCGCGGTGCGCCCGGTCGCGGCGGCCGACCTGCAGAACCGGGAGGAAAACAACTGGCGCGCGGACCTGTCGCTGCGCGGCGGCATCCAGTTCGAAAACCCGGTCGCGAAAAGCCAGCAGGTGCAGCTGATGCTGGAATATTTCAACGGCCGCAGTCCGAACGGCCAGTTCTACGACCGCGGCGTGGAATATATCGGCCTCGGCATGCATGTCTATCTGGAGTGATCTCCGAGAGGCGACGCCGCCGGTCAGTACATATGCTGGCCGCCGTTGATCGACATGGTCGAGCCGGTAACGAAGCTGGCTTCGTCCGCCACCAGAAATAAAACGCCGCGGGCGATATCGTCCGCCGTGCCCAGCCGGCCGACCGGGATGCGTTCGACGATCTTTTCCAGGATGTTCGGCGGGACCGAGCGCACCATGTCCGTATCGACATAGCCGGGGGCGACCGCGTTCACGGTGATGCCGACCGCCGCACCTTCCTGCGCCAGCGCCTTGGTGAAGCCGTGGATGCCGGATTTGGCGGCGGCGTAATTGACCTGGCCGTACTGCCCGGCCTGGCCGTTGATCGAGCCGACATTGACGATTCGGCCGAACTTGCGTTCGCGCATGCCCTGGATAACGGCATGGCACATGTTGAAGCAGGAACCGAGATTGGTGTCGATGACCGCCTGCCACTTTTCGTGATCCATCCGGTGCAGGGTGCCGTCGCGGGTGATGCCGGCATTGTTGACCAGCACCTCGACCGGGCCGAGTTCGGCCGCGACCTTTCCGACGCCGGCTTCACAGGCATCGGAATTGCTGACATCGACCTTGTAAACGGATATGCCGGTGTCCCTCCTGAAGGCGCCGGCCGCCTCGTCATTGCTGGCATAAAAGGCGGCAACGCTGTACCCGTTTTTCTTCAGGGTCATGCTGATGGCGGCGCCGATACCGCGCGTTCCACCGGTAACGATTGCTACGCGTCCCACTGTATCCTCCCATAATGTACGACCCGTACAGCGCCGGGTACTTGGTTAGCCCTGGTTACGAATCCCCGGATGGCAGGGGTCAGGAACCGGGTTCGAATATTAGCGGGAAATATAGCACATAAGGCCTGAAGGAAACCGCAAGACGTTCCCCCTCAAACCTGTGAATCCGATCTCATGTCCGTCCGGTGATTCAGATCATCCGACACTGGCTTTCTGGCGATCGGTGAAGGTTTCGAAGAATAGCCGGCCCGAATCCTTCTGGTTCTCATAAATCGATCCCTGGTGCGGGGCCGGCGGATAGGGCATGCGGACCGGCGCTTCCCGGACCCGGATTTCCGTCGGCGCCGTCCCCAGCACGATCCGCGAATCGTATTCCGCCGGCGGCACCTTCGGGCCGACCAGCGGCCAGGCATCCGCCGCGGCGTATTCCCACAGCAGCAGGCGGCGCTGCCGGTTCGACGTGTTCATCGCCGATCCATGCACCATGCGGACGTGGTGAATCGTCATGGAGCCGGCCTTGCCCGTCAGCGGAACGGCGGCGCTTACATCCAGCCTGGCGGCCTCCGGGTCGATGGCGCCGCAGAAACGCCCGTTGTGGTGATGATTGTAGGTCGGTCCCTTGTGAGAGCCGGGCAGCACCATCAGCGGTCCGTTCGATTCATCGCAGTCGTCCAGCAGGATGCCGGTCGCCAGGACGTCGTCATTCGTGTGCGGATAGAAGGCCCAGTCCTGGTGCCATTCCACCGGCGCGCCGTACCCGGCCGATTTCATGTTCATCTTGCCGCCATAGAACCGGATATTCGGCCCCAGCAACGGAACCAGCGGATGCAGAATATCGGGGTCGCAGGCAAGGTTGCGAAAGAATTCGGAATGTTCATACGGGTTCTTGATGCGGCGGACGCGCGGATTTGCCGGCGTATGGCTGTCCTCGAGGTCGTAAATATCGTCGTTTTCGCTGACGCAGCCGGCCTGAGCGACGATTGCTTCGGTTTCCCGGCGCAAATCCGCGAGTTTTTCCGGGCTCAGGACGTTCTCGACGACGATATAGCCGTTTGTCCTGTAAAACGCGACCTGATCGTCCGTCAGGGATACTGGCATCGTGTTTCCTCCCTCACCTTGAAAGCCCGATAACTGCCGGTGGGCTCTCGCCACGGTAGCGGGTGCCAATTCCGGCCGCAAGCATTTGCGCCTGACAACCTGCCTTGTGATCAATAACCGTCCCGGCAGCAGGCCGGTTCCGTGGCGCTTTCGTTTTTCAGGCGGTGCGGGGCTTGCGGCCCATCGGGGGATGGCGGTTCCAGTTGAATCCGGGCGCGGCCGGGTGACCGGCGGCAACGAGGCTGTCGACCAGCGCTTCGTCTTCGGCCGTGAATTCATGCTTCAGGGCGTCGATATAGCCCTTCCACTGCTGCAGGGTCCGGGGACCGGTAATGACGCTGGTGACGATTTTGTTGTTGAGGACCCAAAGCGTCGCGAATTCCGCCGGCGTCATGCCGCGTTTGGCGACGTGCTTCCTGATCGCGTCCACGACCGTATAGACTTCCGGCTGCAGGTCGCGGTTGAGGATGCTGGCGTCGCCGCGCGCGGCGCGGCTGTTCTTCGGGGGCGCCTTGCCCTGCTCGTATTTGCCGGTCAGCGCGCCGCGCGCCAGCGGCGAGAACGGGGCCACGCCGATGCCGAAATGCTCGCAGGCGGGCAGGTGGTCGTTTTCCGCCTGCCGCATGACGATGTTGTACATCGGCTGGCTGACGACGGGGTAGGGCGTGCCGGTCCGGTCGCACAGCCGGATGATCTCCGCCACTTCCCAGCCGTAATGGTTGGAAAAGCCCCAATAGGTCGCCTTGCCGCTGGCGATGACATCGCGCATGGCGGTGATGCTTTCGATCAGCGGCGTGTCGCGGTCGCGGTGATGCATGTAGTAGATGTCGACATAGTCGGTCGCGAGCCGTTTCAGGCTGGCGTCGATGCCTTCCATGATCCATTTCCGCGACAATCCGCGCTTGCGCTCCGGCGGGCCGTCGTGCTGTCCGATCTTGGTCGCGAGGACCCAGTTATTGCGGTCCTTCCTGAGCAGCTTGCCCAGCACCGTTTCCGCCTTGCCGCCGGAATAGGCGTCGGCGCAGTCGATGAAGTTGACCTGGTTGTCGCGCGCCATGTCGATGACCTTGGCGGCGGTGGCGTCCGACATGCTGCTGCCGAAATCCAGGGTGCCGAGGCAGAGGGTCGAGACCCGCAGCCCGCTGTTGCCGAGATAGCGAAATTCCATTTTTCCCGTTCCCTGTCGCATTCGTTGCAATCGGTGAGGATTATAACCGAACAGGCGGCGGAGAATATCCCGGAAAATGATCGTGGCGGGTCGTCAGGCCCTTCTGGCCCGCTGTTCGCGCCACAGCACGTATAACCCGCTGGCGACGATGATGACCGTGCCGGCGAGGACGTGCAGCCCCGGGATATGGCCGAAGATGTAATACCCCAGGATCGTCGCCCAGATCAGCTTGGTATAATTGAACGGCGCCAGTAGCGACACCTGGGCGCCTTCCGCCGCGCGGATCATCATGAAATGCGCCACAACGCCGAGCAGCCCGATAAAGAAGAACATCGCCACGAACTCCAGGGTCAATGGCGACCAGACGAAGCCGACGATCAGGCTGGTCCACAGCAGGCTGCCGACGCCCGTATAGAACAGTGCGACGAGCGTGGGTTCGGTGCTGCTGAGCTTGCGCGTGACTATCTGGAACAGGGCGAAGGCGAAGGCCGATATGACCGGCATGATCACGGCCCAGTGCATTGTGCCGCTGGGCCGGATCACGATAAGCACGCCCGCCAGCCCGACCAGTACGGCCGACCAGCGGTGCAGCCCGACTTTCTCGCCGAGGATCGGGATCGACAGCACGGTGATGATGAACGGTGAGGCGAAAGTGATCGCGATCGTGTCCGCCATCGGCAGATAGCTCATGCCGAGGAACAGCGAGCAGATGCTGGTCACGATGATCGCCGAGCGCAGCATGTGCAGCCCGATCCGGTTCGTTGAGTACATCCTGCGCAGGGGAATGCGTTTCACCATGGCGAAGATGAGGATGTAGGTCGTCATCGACAGGAAATAGCCCCACGTCACATGGATGGAGTGCAACTCCGGCGAATAGTATTTCGCCGCGGCGTTGATGATCGCGGTGAGGAAGTTCGCAAAGACGAACAGCGCGATGCCAAAAAAGGGGCGGTCGATCGCCATGCTCGGGGTTACCTGATTGTTCGGGAAGGGGCTTGCCCCGTCGGAGCCAGCGCAATCTAGCCTCTGTGGGATGAAAAGCCAGCAGGAAGAATTTTATTCGAAATAAATTGATATTGAGAATTAGTCGCATTATCCTCCCGGATCAGCATCGCGCTGTTGTCCGTCGGGCCTGTATCGGGCGCAGGACGGGAATAAATTAACGGGGAGCACGATATTGTCGCCTGATATTATTGATACCGGCACGCGTCTCTGGCCGACGGAAACGCGGGAACTCGATGCCGCGGAACGGTTCATCGTCCGCTCGTTCCGCCGCTGGATCCTGGGACTCCGGCAGAATGACGGCGGCCACTGGTCGCTGGTCTGGAACGAGTTTGCGCGAAATTTCGGCGAACCCGACGGGAAGGCGGCGCTGTCCGGCTTCGCCCGGCTGGTCAGGGGGCTGCAATGCCATGCGCGGCGCAATATCGCCTATCACCAGCCATGCTGCCCATGCCTGTGCGCGGACGAGATCTGTATCGTCAACATGGTCGCGGCCTGCCAGCGACGGCGGCTGTCGCATGCCCATGCGCTGGCCGAATGGATGGTGTGCGCCGACGGGATCGGCGACCTGATCGACGCCGCCTCGCAGGTGGCCCACTTCATGGGGAATCACGGGCTGGCGTTTCCCGACCGCAGCCGGCCGGCGCCTTTACCGGTCGCCGGCGCCGCCCCCGCCCCCGAATACAGAACCGTTCACTAGCAGGCTGCGGAAAAACCCTTCCCAGCGTCGCGCGGTCGTGATTCAATTCTC
>JBBDQU010000005.1:77470-200278 GCA_040905865.1 Alphaproteobacteria bacterium | reverse complement strand
AGAATCACGCCAACGGAAACACGTAAACAGCGTTAACCTGAGTTCGGGGCCCTGGTAGCGGCGAAAACACCGTTGACGCATCGGTACCAGCCAGCCATGTTGCGGCCTGAATACGGCGGCGAGCCTGCCGCCGGGAACAAACCGCGATCATAATGCCAGGGTTACATTCCATGACGCTTGCCGAAACGGTGACGGGATCAGGCGTCACGCAAAAGCAGATGGCCAACGCGATCCGCGTCCTGTCGATGGACGCGGTTCAGGCCGCCAACAGCGGCCATCCGGGCATGCCGATGGGCATGGCGGACATTGCCACGGTCCTCTTCACCCGGTTTCTCAACTTCGATCCCTCGGATCCGCAATGGCCCGATCGCGACCGTTTCGTCCTGTCGAACGGACACGGCTCCATGCTGCTGTATTCGCTGCTGTATCTGACCGGATACCCGGATATCGATATCGATCAGATCCGCAATTTCCGGCAGATGGGCAGCCGCACGGCGGGGCATCCGGAATTCGGCCATGCCGAGGGGATCGAAACCACGACAGGTCCGCTTGGCCAGGGCATCGCAAACGCGGTCGGCATGGCTCTCGCGGAACGGATGATGGCCGCGCGGCATGGCGGCGGAATCGTCGACCACTATACTTATGTGTTTGCCGGCGACGGCTGCCTGATGGAGGGCATCAGCCACGAAGCCGCCTCGATCGCGGGCAATCTTCGGCTCAACCGCCTGATCGTGCTGTTCGACGACAATTCGATTTCCATCGACGGCGCCACCGACCTGACCGTCAGTGACGATCAGATTGCCCGGTTCAAGGCTTATGGCTGGGCGACCAGCCGGATCGACGGGCACGATCCGGACGCCATTGAAAAAGCCATTGCCAACGCCAGGAAAAGCGACCGTCCCAGCTTCATCGCCTGCCGCACCGTCATCGGCTACGGTTCGCCGAACAAGCAGGGCACGGCGGCCACGCATGGCGCGGCGCTCGGCGCTGAGGAAGTCGCGGCGACCCGCAAAGCACTCGGCTGGTCGCATGAACCTTTTGAAATTCCCGATGAAATCCTCGCCGCCTGGCGGGATGCGGGCGCCCGCGGCGCCGCCGCCAATGCCGCCTGGCGCGCCCGGCGCGACGCCCTGCCGGCCCCGGCGCGCGCGGCGTTCGACGATGCGGTATCGGGCGCCCTGCCGGACAACTGGCTGGCGTCCCTGAACGCGTTCCGCCGGCAACTGGTCGATGAAAGAAAGAAAATCGCCACCCGGCAGGCCTCCAAGCTGACGCTCGACGTGTTGTACAATGCAATCCCGAACCTCGCCGGCGGCTCCGCCGACCTGACCGGATCGAACCTGACCATGGCCGACGGCATGACCGGGGTCAGCGCTGGCGAATTTTCCGGCTCATACATCTATTACGGGGTCCGCGAACATGCGATGGCGGCCATGATGAACGGCATCGCGCTGCATCGCGGCCTCGTTCCCTATGGCGGCACGTTCCTGATATTTACCGATTACTGCCGACCCTCGATACGCCTGGCGGCGCTGATGGCGCAGCGGGTAATCTACGTCATGACCCACGATTCGATCGGCCTTGGCGAAGACGGCCCGACGCATCAGCCGGTGGAACAGCTGGCGAGCCTGCGGGCGATACCGAACCTGAATGTCTTTCGACCCGCGGATTCGGTCGAAACGGCGGAATGCTGGGCGCTGTCCCTGCAATCGGCGGCAACGCCGACGGTCCTGGCCCTGACCCGCCAGGGCGTGCCGGTCCTGCGGGAAAACTACGGCGACGAAAACCCATGCGCGCGCGGCGCCTATGTCCTGCGCGAAGCCGAGGGCGACCGCAAGGCGACAATCCTTGCGACGGGTTCGGAAGTGGAAATCGCCTGCGCGGCGCGCGACCGGTTGCAGGCGGAAGGCATCGGGACCGCCGTCGTGTCCATGCCCTGCCTGGAGCTTTTCGACGCCCAGGATGAATCCTACCGGAACATGGTCCTGGGCGGCGATACGGTCCGCGTGGCGGTCGAAGCGGCCGTTTCCCAGGGCTGGGACCGCTATATCGGCGCTAATGGCGCGTTTGTCGGCATGTCCGGTTTCGGTGCTTCGGCGCCCGCGCCAACACTCTACGAACATTTCGGCATCACAGCGGACGCCGTAGCGGCCGCCGTAAAAGAGCGGCTTTAGGCCAGGTTCAGATAACGGGAGAACAACGCCATGGCAGTACGTGTTGCAATTAACGGTTTCGGCCGTATCGGTCGGCTGGTCCTGCGCGCAGCATTGGAATCGAAGCGCGACGATATCGAATTCGTCGGGATCAACGATCTCGGCCCCGTGAAGGCAAATGCGCATCTCATCAAATATGACAGCGTCCACGGCGTGTTTCCGGGCGAGGTCACGCATGGCGACGACTGGCTCGACATGGGCCGCGGCAGGATCAAGGTCACGGCGGAGCGCGATCCGAAGAAGCTGCCCTGGAAGGAACTCGATGTCGATATCGCCTTCGAATGCACGGGCATCTTCACGAAACGTGAGCAGGCGGCAATGCATCTGGAAGCCGGCGCCAAGCGCGTGCTGGTATCAGCGCCGGCGACGGACGCCGACCTCACCGTGGTCTACGGCGTCAACCATGACCAGCTCGACGCCAGCCACACCATCGTTTCCAATGCTTCGTGTACAACCAACTGCCTGGCGCCGGTTGCTCATGTATTACATCAGGCTGTCGGCATCGAACGCGGCTACATGACAACGATCCATGCCTTTACCGGCGACCAGTCCACCGTCGATACGCTGCATTCGGATCTGCGCCGCGCACGCGCCGCCTCCATGTCGCTGATCCCGACCTCGACCGGGGCCGCCAAGGCCGTTGGCCTTGTGCTGCCGGAACTGGCCGGCAAGCTGGATGGCACCGCAATCCGCGTGCCGACGGCGAACGTCTCGCTGATCGACCTTAAATTCGATTCCTCGCGGGCGACCGACATCGCTGAAATCAACGGCGCGATCATGCAGGCGTCCGCCGGTTCGCTGAAGGGCGTCCTCGACACCAACGATGAACCGCTGGTGTCCATCGACTTCAACCACAACCCGGCAAGCTCGACCTTCGACCTGACCCAGACGCAGGTTATCGACGGCACGCTCGTCCGTGTCATGTCCTGGTATGATAACGAATGGGGCTTTTCGAACCGGATGTCCGACACGGCCGTGGCCATGGGGAAACTCATCTGATTCCACGCGGACCCGCGATTACGGTCATTTCTCCCGCCCAGGCGGCGGCGGCGGTTTCGGCCGCGGCCGCGCTGGCGCGCCCCCTCACCCTGATCAGCGCGCCGGATGCGGCATCCTCGGTCGGCCCGGTCTGGTTCGCCGCGCTTGTCGATGACGCCCGGGCCGGATTTCCGGATACCGAGCTGGAATCGATCCTCGATTGCGGCGATGCGCCTGGCCATGCGCTGGCCGCGCTGCGGATCGGTTTTCGAACGATCCGTTTCGATGGCCCCGCCGCCGCGCGCATTATCGACATCGCGCGGCAATACAATGCCTGTGTTATCCCTGTCCGACCGGAATCGCTCGACCTGCAGGCCATCGAGGCGTCGGGGCGCGACGTCGGGACCGCCTGTACCGACTGGCTCAATCCCACCGCCGGCTCATAAATTGCCGTCGCGGCCCGCAGCATACCTTACCCGGATCATGCGAAACTGATAAACTTTGCATATTTTCATCTCCGTTACGGCGTCAAAAGCTGATAGAATGGCGCCGCGACGCGGGAGAGCGCACTCGATAATGACGTCCTGGGGAACACGCGTCCGGCATGCGCACAGGATATCGAAATACATGCAGGAAAAGGAACACCGATGAGAATTACGCAGCGCGTAAAGAAAATTCTGGCCAATTACGAAAGCGACAATCCGGGCACCAAGACCAATCTGGCGCGCATTCTCATGCAGGGCCGCCTTGGCGGGTCCGGCAAGCTAGTCATTCTTCCCGTCGACCAGGGATTCGAACACGGCCCTGCGCGCAGCTTCGCGAAGAACCCGCCGGCTTACGATCCCCACTACTTTTTCCAGCTCGCCATCGATGCCGGCCTGTCCGCCTATGCGGCGCCGCTGGGCAGCCTGGAAGCCGGGGCGGATACATTCGCCGGCGCCATACCTCTCATCCTCAAATGCAACAGCTCCAACAGCCACGCGACGTCCAAGGACCAGGCGGTCTATGGCACGGTCGACGATGCCCTGCGGCTCGGCTGCTCGGCGGTCGGTTTCACCATTTATCCCGGTTCGGACGACCAGTTCGAAATGATGGAGGAATTCCGGGAACTCTGCGCCGAAGCCAAATCGGTCGGACTGGCGGTCGTGCTTTGGTCCTATCCGCGCGGCGGCGACCTGACCAAGGACGGCGAAACGGCTATCGACGTGACCGCCTATGCGGCGCATCTCGCCGCCCTGCTCGGCGCCCATATCATCAAGGTCAAGCCGCCGACGGCGCATGTCGAACTGCCGGAAGCCAAGAAGGTCTATCAGGAGGAAAAGATCGATACCTCGACGCTGAGCAAGCGTATCGAGCACATCGTTCAGTCCTGCTACAACGGGCGGCGCCTGGTCGTTTTCTCGGGCGGCGCGGCCAAAGGCACCGAAGCCGTGCTGGACGAAATCCGCCAGATCGCCGCGGGCGGCGCCGCGGGCTCGATCATCGGCCGCAACTCCTTCCAGCGAAAGAAGGAAGACGGGATGGCATTGCTGGACACGGTGATCAAGATCTATCAGGGCAAGGCTTGACCGAGCCGGACCGCTGCCGCCTCTACCTGATTACGCCGCCCAGGCTCGATCCGGTGGATTTTCGTGACACGCTCGCATCGGCGCTCGATGCGGGCGATGTCGCCTGCGTGCAGTTACGGCTGAAGGATGTGGATGACGATATCATCCGCCGCGCCGCGGATATCCTGCGTCCTGTGACCGAACAGCGCGATGTGGCGCTGATCATGAACGACCGCCCGGACCTGGCGGCGGAAACCGGCTGCGACGGGGTTCATGTCGGCCAGGAAGACGCCAGTTATGCGGATGCGCGCCGCATTCTGGGCCCGGACGCCATTGTCGGCGTGACCTGCCACCAGTCCCGGGACCTGGCCATGACAGCGGCGGAAGACGGCGCCGATTATGTGGCGTTTGGCGCGTTCTATGCGTCCGGCACGAAATCGCCGAAGCACCGCGCGGATCCGGATATCCTGACGTGGTGGAGCGAACTGATGGAAACGCCCTGCGTCGCCATCGGCGGCATCACGGTGGAAAACGCGCCGGTGCTGATAAACGCCGGCGCCGATTTTCTGTCTGTTGTCGCCGGCGTGTGGAGCCACCCGGACGGACCGGCCGCCGCCGTGAAGGCATTCAACGCGGTCATGGAGAACATTGCAGCGGCACAATGAAGCGGCTATAACGCCGCCGCCCCTCACTTAACGAAAATCGGCACCATGAAAATCAACGGCAATGCGATCCGCCCCGGCAACATCATCGAACATCAGGGCGGCCTGTGGCGCGCGGTAAAGATCCAGCACACCCAGCCCGGCAAGGGCGGCGCGTATCTTCAGGTCGAACTGAAGGATATCCGTCACGGCACCAAGCTGAACGAACGGTTCCGGTCATCGGAAACGGTCGAGCGTATCCGGCTGGACCAGAAGGAATACCAGTACCTGTTTTCGGACGGCGACGAATATACCTTTATGGACAATGAGACATTTGAACAGGTTACGGTCAATGTCGACCTGATCGGCAGCGAAACCGCACAGTTCCTGCAGGACGGCATGGAAGTCACGATCGAGTCCTTCGAGGATTCGCCGATCGGCGTCACCCTGCCGGAAACGGTAACCATGACGCTGATCGAGGCCGATCCGGTCGTCAAGGGACAGACGGCCTCATCCTCCTTCAAGCCCGCGCTGCTGGAGAACAATGTTCGCGTGCTCGTTCCGCCGCATATCGAAGCCGGCACCCGGATCGTTGTCAACACGGCCGACGCCACCTATGTGAGCCGGGCCAAGGACTGAGTTAACGCGGCCCCCTCCGGCCTACCGAGACTGAAAGTAAGGAAGCCCGCATGGCATTGCGTTCGGCAATCATTAACGTCATGACCCAGGCGGCCGACAAGGCGGCAACCCGGTTGATTCGCGATTTCGGCGAAGTGGAGCAGCTTCAGGTCAGCCGCAAGGGGCCGGCGGATTTCGTTTCCAGCGCCGACAGGCGCGCCGAACGGGTATTGCGCGAGGCGCTTGGCCATGCGCGGCCGGAATACGGCTTGCTGATGGAGGAATCCGGCGAAACCGGGGGCAGCGACCCGCGGCACCGCTGGATTGTCGATCCGCTCGACGGTACGACGAACTTCCTGCACGGCATTCCGCATTTCTGTATTTCCATCGCCCTGGAGCGGGATGGCGAGATTGTCGCGGGTGTCATCTTCGACCCGCTGAAGCATGAAATGTTCTGGGCCGAACGCGGGCTTGGCGCCTATGTCAACGACCGCCGGATCAGGGTATCCCAGCGCGGTCGCATGGCCGATGCGCTGTTTGCCACGGGTATTCCCTTTCTCGGCATCCAGGACGGCGCCGGCCACCGGAAGTTTCTGGAGCAGTTGAGCCATGTCATGGCCGAATGCTCGGGTGTGCGTCGGCTCGGCTCGGCTGCACTCGATCTCGCCTACGTCGCCGCCGGCCGTTATGACGGATACTGGGAAAACGGCCTGAACGCCTGGGACGTTGCTGCCGGCATCCTGATCGTGCGCGAAGCGGGCGGACAGGTTAGCGACATCGCCGGCCGCCGCTACAAGCTCGATGCGCCCGATATCTGTGCCGGAAACGACCTGCTGCATCAGCCCCTGCGAAACCTGCTGCGGAAAGGCGCGTTGTCCGAGTAGTAGTTGTCTGGTTAACAGGCATGCGGTACAGTCGTATTCAAGTAAAACGGTATCCAACCGCGGAACATTGACAGTGCATTTCGGAAGACACGCAAAATCAGGTTTGTGGAAAAGTGGCCTTCTTTCGGTTGCTTGTTTCGCGACAGTCAATATTGCCGCTGCGCAGCAGCAGGTTTACGTGTATTCGCCGGGAACAAGCCGACCGAGTGTTATCGTCGATCTGAGCGTGCTGGATAAACTCGGGCCCGAGCCGACACTGCCGGGCATGCTGCGGTCGCCGCGCGGCCCGCAATCCTCGGCACGGCCGGAATCGTCCCTGCTGCCGCCGCCGGCGACGCCACCGCAGTCGACGCTCAGCCTGCCCTCCGAGCTCGCGCCGCGCGCTGTTCCGTCGCGACCGGCCATTGCCGCACGACCATCGGCACCGGCGACGCCGCCTGCCGCCACCGCCGGAGCCCCGGACCCAGTGACCGCGCCTGCCGCGCCGAAAACCCCTGAACCGGTTACCGCTCCTGCCGCACCAGCACCGACACTGTCGCCGCCACCGGCGCCGCGAATTACCGCGCCGGAAGCGGCGGAAACCGTCCGGCCGGCGCCGCCGTCCGTGCCGACCGCCATCCCGAGCCCCCCGGCGCCCCGGGCCGTTGCAAATGTTTCAAAACCGCCGTCCGTGCCGCCGCCGCCGAAAGCGCCACAAGCTGCTAAAACGACGAATCCGGCCGACACGGTCCAAATGCCGAAACCGGCGCCTGCCGTTCCTTCCGCGCCAGCGGCACCGTCCGTACCCAGGGCACCGGAAATACCGCGCGCCTCCAGTGTCACCGCGCCCGCCGATGTCCCGGAGGCACCGAGGCCGGTGCCATCCACGCCCAAGCCGCCGTCGCTCTCCGCGTCATCCGTGCCGCCGCCGCCGCCAAGCCTGCAAAAGCCAGCCACATCCCCGCAGATCGCCAGCCGGACACCGCCTACGGAAACCACGGAAGACGGCACGATTTCCATTGGATTCGAAGAGGACGTGTCGGACCTTCCCGCCAGCGCAACCGGACCGCTCGACGCATTGATCGAGCGGATGAACCAGGATTCGAATATTCGCGTCCGCCTGAACGGCTACGCCAGCAGTACAGGCGATTCCCCCAGTCAGGCCCGCCGGATATCGCTGTTCCGTGCACTATCCGTACGAACCTATATGATGAAAAACGGTATCCGCAGTACCCGCATTGATATTCATGCGCTCGGGAGCAAGGGCGATCAAGGCGAACAGAACAAGGTCGATGTCATCGTCCGGTCGTCATAAGGGGCACACGGTATCACGACAGTTGAATTAAGGGTCTAGGCGGTATTGCTGATGGAGGGACAATCCATAACGCAACCATCCCGTTTTCTGCAGCGAATGGTTCTGTTCCTGGTCGTTGCCGGCGCCACGATCGGATTGCTCTTTCCCGCCCTGCGCGATGCGTTCATGGCCAACGCCGTCCTGAACGGCGTCATCATCGGCGTCCTGCTCATCGGCATCGTTCACGCCTTCCGCACCGTCACCATGCTGCGCCGTGAAGTTGCCTGGATCGAAAACTTCCGGCGTGACAGTATTACCGTCAGCAGCGCCAGCGCACCCCGGCTTCTGGCGCCAATGGCGACGATGCTGGGCGAAAAGACCGGCCGCATCAGCCTGTCCACGATGGCGATGCGCACCCTGCTGGATGGAATCGCCGCCCGACTGGACGAAAGCCGCGAAATTTCCCGCTATATGATCGGCCTGCTCGTCTTTCTCGGCCTGCTCGGAACGTTCTGGGGGCTGCTGGAGACAGTGCAGGCGGTCGGCAACGTCGTCGGCGGATTACAGATCGGCGGCAATGATATCAATACCGCATTCGGCGACCTGAAAGACGGTCTTCAGGCGCCGATTTCCGGCATGGGAACGGCATTCAGTTCGTCGCTGTTCGGCCTCGCCGGTTCTCTCGTGCTCGGCTTTCTGGAATTGCAGGCGGGACAGGCGCAGAACCGGTTCTACAATGACCTGGAGGAATGGCTGTCCGGCCTCACGCGGCTCGGCAGCGGCGGCGTGACCGGCGACGGGGAGCAATCCGTTCCCGCCTACATCCAGGCGTTGCTCGAACAGACGGCGGACGGACTGGAAGGACTGCAGCGCGCGCTGGTCAGAAGCGAGGAGAACCGGACCGATTACAGCCGCTATGTGCATGAACTGACCGAAAAGATTTCGGCGCTGACCGAGCAGATGTCCACCGAGCAAAGTCTGATGCTCAAGCTCGCCGAAAGCCAGCAGGCGCTGCAGCCGATCCTGACCAAACTATCGGAAAAAAGCGCCGGCAGCAGTGCCGAGGACGCCAGCCGGGCCCATTTGCGCAATATCGAATCCTATCTCGGCCGGATCCGCGAGGAAATGGGTTCGGGCCGCAATGAGGCCGTACAGGAAATCCGTAGTGAAATCCGACTCCTCGCGCGCACCATCGCGGCGCTTGCCGAGGATACGGAGCGATAGAGACGGTCTTGGGATGACGCAATGCAGGCGCTGACCCGCCGAAACAGGACGACCGCCAATATATGGCCGGGCTTCGTCGACGCCCTGGCGACGCTGTTGATGGTCATCATTTTCCTGCTGATGATTTTCGTGGTCGCCCAGTTTTATCTGAACGATGCGCTGATCGGCCGTGACCGGGCGCTGGACCGGTTGAACGAGCAGGTCTCCGAACTCGCCGAACTGCTTTCGCTGGAACGCAGCGCGAACCAGAACCTGAGGACCAATGTCGCGCAGATTTCAGCCGAACTACAGAGTTCGCTGTCCGAGCGCGATGACCTGATCTCGCAGATGAATACCCTGCTCGGCGTCAGCGCCCAGTTGACCAAGGCGGAAGCCGAACTGGCGCAATCGGAAGCGGAGCGGGAGCGCCTGGTTTCGGAACGCCAGAGTCTGTCGGAGGAACTCGAAGGAGTCTACGTATCCCTCGAAGACGCGAACCGGACCATTCAGGCCGACAAGGAGACAATCGAGCTTCAATTGCGGCAGCTGAGCGAATTGCAGCAGGATATCGTTGCCATGACGGCGCTGCGCGAGGAACTCGCCAGGCGGATCGAGGAGGAATCGAGCCGCGCCGACGCGGCCGAGAGTGCGGTCTCCAGCGGCGCCAAATCCCTTGCCGAGGAAAGGCTCATTTCCGCCGCGGCGAAGGCGCAGGTTGCGAGGCTTAACCGCCAGCTTGCAGAGATCAGCCGTCAGATCGCGGCGTTGAACGAGGCGCTGGAGGCATCCGAAAAGAAGGAGAAGGCGCAACAGGTCCAGATCGCCAATCTGGGCCAACGCCTGAACGCCGCGCTGGCAGGCAAGGTCCAGGAACTCGCCCGCTACCGGTCTGAATTTTTCGGCCGCTTGCGGCAAGTCCTCGGCGACCGCCGCGATATCCAGATCGTCGGCGACCGGTTCGTTTTCCAGTCCGAGGTCCTGTTTGCGTCCGGATCGGACAGCCTGGCCGAAGGCGGCAAGGAACAACTGGCGCAACTGGCGACGACCCTGAAGGAAATTGCCCAGGGTATTCCGGACGATATCAACTGGGTATTGCGGGTCGACGGGCACACGGATCGTGTGCCCATTTCAACGGGCCGCTTCCCGTCCAACTGGGAATTATCGACCGCACGCGCAATTTCTGTCGTTAAATTTTTGATATCGCAGGGCATTCCGCCGTCGCGTTTCGCCGCAACCGGGTTTGGCGAGTTTCAGCCGCTGGACGAACGAGACGACGAAATCGCGTATCGACGCAACCGGCGCATAGAAATGAAGCTGGATCAGCGATAGCGCGCTTTTTCCGCGCCGGTTATTAAAGATGTAACACCTTCACAGGTTTGAATGAAACCTGTCGCGGTTCCATTCAAACCTGATGTGCTATGGCCTTGCGTCCCGCACCGGTCTCCGGTATACCCGCGCTCTGAATTTACCGAGACATACCGGCATGCCGTGCGGATCGGCGGTTTCCGTTGTTCGCGCAACAGGCGGATAACGAAACAGATAAGTTTTAAGGGGATTTGCGATGAAGAAAGATACCCATCCCGATTATCATGAAATTACGATCGAGATGACGGACGGAACGACCTACAAGACGTTTTCGACCTGGGGCGAAACCGGGGCGACCATGAAGCTCGATATCGACCCGACCTCGCATCCGGCATGGACCGGCGTCCACCGCCTGATTGACAGCGGCGGGCAACTCGCCAAATTCAACAAGCGTTTTGAAGGCTTCGGCCTGAAGTCGTCATAGACAACAGCAAATGCAGCCCCTGTGACGGGCGCCCTTCGGGGCGCCCGTTTTCGTTTCCGCCGATAGCCGACTTCCTGATTTCCACTTATATTGTTTATTTAATCGCAATAACTTGGCGTTGCAGAAATTTTCAGGTCAGCCGCTTGAAACAACCCGGTGCATTCCTAAATATGGGGCGTGCCGGAGCCGATGAGCGGGCCGGTGCTATTTGGGTTCGACCGACTGGTGAACCCGCCCACCCATGTCGCTTGCAAGGAGGATATGGCAATGCGCAGATTTGATATGACTCCCCTATTCCACAATTCCGTCGGTTTCGACCGCATGGCGCGGTTGCTCGACAATGTCGCAGGCGAACCGGCGCCAACCTACCCACCCTATAATATCGAGGTGACAGGCGAAGATTCATACCGCATCACGATGGCCGTCGCCGGATTCGACGAATCCGATCTGGACATCCAGCTGAAGGATCATCAACTGACGATTTCCGGCAAGGTTCAGAAATCCGAAGCCGAAAACGCGGAAACCAGGTTTCTTCACCGCGGTATCGCCGAACGCGTTTTCGAGCGTCGCTTCAACCTCGCCGATCATATCCACGTGGAGGGTGCGACGCTGATCAACGGCCTGTTGCATGTCGAACTGAAACGTGAACTGCCCGAGGCGATGAAGCCCCGCACGATCACAATTGGGAGCAACAAGCCCCGGGAGATCTCGAGCAAGGCCGCCTGACCTTTCCCGGTACAGAGCAGAACCTGTTCAAACCTGTTGTGCTATAGGGCGCGCCGGCGTGGTCGGCGCGCCCTTTCATTTAGCCGTTACGCCGTCAGCTTCGACAGCGCATCGCGGACCCGGTCGGGGATGGGCACGGGCCGCCGGCTTTGCCGGTCAATATAGACATGCACAAAATGCCCGAAGGCCGCCGGCCTGTCGTCGCCGTGACGAAACAGGCCGATAGCATAGGTGGCGCTGGAGGTGCCGAGCCGGGTCACGCGGATTCCCGCATCGATCACGTCGGGAAAGCCCAGTTCCTGCCGGAACTGGCATCTGGTTTCCACTACGACGCCAATAACCGGCGATTCCATGGCGCGCAGGCCGGCCTCGCGGACGAGGTGCCCCGTGACCGCCGTGTCAAAATAAGCATAATAGACGACGTTGTTTACATGGCCGTACACGTCGCAATCCTGCCACCGCGTCGGAATGGCCGTGAAATGCGGGAAATCGGCGCGGATCGGTTCGTGTACTTCAGTCATGCTGCGACACCCGGATAAAGTTCTGTGTGGCGCCCACGGCGCTTCGCCCCGTCGGCCAGACACAAAAAAAGGCCGCCATTTTCCGGCGGTCCTCGATTTTTTCTCACCTGTCCAACCTGTTAGGCGAATTTTATCCACAGGTACATTAAAGGTCAAAAGGATTCGCGGCGAGTCCTGGATAAAAAGAGAGCCGCTAAAGGCGGCTCAAGTTGGACAGGGAGGAGTCAACAGGGAGGCCATGGCCTCGTGCCGGAGCACAACAGGGGATTCCGGTTGACCTGTACAGGTTGAAACGCAATGCCTTAAAAAAAAGTTAACATATTAATTAATTTTCTCCTGTGACGAGAAAAACTACTGCGCTGTCCACCCACCGTCAATCGACATGGGCACGCCCGTGATCTGCGACGCGGCATCCGAACACAGAAAGACACACAAGGCGCCGATCTGCTCGACCGTAACGAACTCAAGGGAAGGCTGTTTTTCCTTCAAAGCGTCGACGATCGCTTCCTCGAACGTGCCGCCGATCGCGTCGGCGCGCTCCCGGATCTGCTGCTTAACCAGATCGGTCTGCACGAATCCCGGATTGATGGCGTTGCAGGTGATGCCGGTCCGCGCGTTCTCCAGCGCGACGACCTTGGTCAGACCCATTAGGCCATGTTTCGCAGAGACATACGCCGCCTTGTTCACGCTGGCAACCAGCCCGTGAACCGAAGATGTGTTGACGATCCGGCCCCAGTTCTTCTGCTTCATATGCGGCAGGGCGCAGCGGATCGCATGGAACGGCCCCGTCAACATGATGGCGATGATCCTGTCCCAGATTTCTGCCGGAAACTCCTCTACCGGCGCAGTGTGCTGGATTCCGGCGTTGTTGACGAGAATGTCGATACTGCCCAGCGTATTGACGGTATTGGTTACCATTGCGGCGATCTCGTCCGGGCGGGTAAGATCCGCACTGTCGTAGGCCACGTCGACGCCCGTTTCAGCGGCAAGGCCAGTCCTGATGGATTCGATCCCCGCGGCGTCGCCGAAGCCGTTCAGCATTACCGCGCATCCCTGCTGCGCCAGCGCCCGGGCCATCCCGAATCCGATTCCGCTTGTCGAACCGGTAACTAGCGCCGCCTTCCCTTTCAACATGGTCATCCTCGTTCCGTTGCATTCCGCCATGCGCGGCTGGATCAAATCGTGTTTGGTCGGAATCGCCTCTGGCGATCCAGCCAAACACGTGAATCTGATCTATCTTATTTAAAATAGAACAACTTCACAGGGTTAAATGGAACCTCTTGCGTTTCATTTACCCTGGTGCGCCCTATTCCTTGAAGAAGCTTTCCGCCGTACCGCGCCACGACTGCTTTGCCTCGATCGCCGCGCGGGTGCGTGCGATTTCAGCCTCCAGCTCCGCAATATAGTCATGCAGGGCCGCAATCGACATCACGTCGAGGTCGCGCGGTTTCGGGCGTGCGGTTTGCGGTTCGAGTTCCCGTTCGTCCATGAAGCCTCCGTGAAATAGCTGATTCTTACGGCAAGTGCGCGTATTGGCGGGCGGACAGGCAACCGGATAACAAACGGAAAAACACCATCCTGCCGATTGCCGAGAGGGTGTCGCAGGTATATATAGGCCCCCATACCCTTAATGAAAATTCGTCAAGAAGACGCGTATCCCGGCGCAGGGAAAACAATTGTTCGAGGATTGGTCATGAGAACGCTACTGATGCCGCAGGCGACCGCCGTCTGGCTGGTTGAACACACCACACTGACATTTCTGCAGGTCGGTGAGTTTTGCAATCTGCACGAACTGGAAGTCCAGGCGATTGCCGACGGTGAGGTCGCTGTCGGGATTGTCGGACTGGATCCGGTCGCCAATGGCCAGTTGACCCGCGACGAAATCAAGCGCTGCGAAGCGGACCCTTCCGCCCGACTGAAACTGGCGGCGTCGAATATTCCCGACCCCGTGTCCCGCCAGAAAGGCCCGCGCTATACGCCGGTATCCAAACGCGCCGACAAGCCGGACGCCATCGCCTGGCTGCTGCGCAACCAGCCTGACCTGTCAGATGCGCAGATTTCACGGCTGATCGGCACAACCAAGCCGACGATCAACGCCATTCGCGACCGCACGCACTGGAACGCCTCCAACCTTCAGCCCCGAAGCCCTGTCGAGGTCGGCCTTTGCACCCATCTCGAACTGCGCGATGCGGTAATCCTGGCAACGGAGCGCGCCGCCCGAAACAAACCGAAGCCGGATCCCAATGCGCCGGCACCCGCGGCCAAGGCGCCGACCCCGGCGGAAGAAATGGCGGCGGCCGTGGCGGATTACAGGCCGGCGGATAAAAAGCCGGCCAACCCCACCGTGGAGGACCTGTGGCCTTCCAGCGGCGATTCGGATAACGGCTGAGGGAACCCGCGCCGCCTACTGGCGCGGATAGCCCACTTCCTTCAGGGCCGCGGCGATTTCATCGAGAATGGCCGGATCGTCGATTGTCGCCGGCATCCGGTACGGCTTGCCGTCCGCGATACTGCCCATCGTGCCGCGGACGATCTTGCCCGACCGCGTCTTGGGAAGGCGTTCCACGACGGTTGCGGTCCGGAACGACGCCACGGGCCCGATCCGATCGCGGATCATGCGCACGACTTCGCTGACGATCTCGCCCCGGTCCCGCGTCACCCCGGCATTGAGCACCAGGAAACCCAGCGGCAACTGCCCCTTGAGTTGATCCTCTACTCCGATCACGGCGCATTCCGCCACGTCGGGGTGATCCGCCATGATCTCCTCCATCGCGCCGGTGGACAGCCGGTGCCCCGCGACGTTGATGATGTCGTCGGTGCGCGACATGATGTAGATGTAATCGTCCGCATCCATATATCCGGCGTCGCCGGTTTCGTAATAGCCCGGATAGGCGGTCATATAGGCGTCGAGGAATCGCTGTTCCGAGTTCCACAGGGTCGGCAGGCTGCTCGGCGGCATCGGCAGCTTGACGCAAACCGCCCCCATTTCGCCGCGCGGCAGTTCGTTGCCATCGGGGCCGAGAATCCGGATATCGTAGCCGGGTACGGCCCGCGTCGGCGACCCGTCCTTGACCGGCAGCAGTTCGATACCGACGCAGTTCGCCGCCATCGGCCAGCCGGTTTCGGTCTGCCACCAGTGGTCGATGACCGGCGTCTTCACATGCTCCTGCGCCCAGTGCAGCGTATCGGGATCGGTCCGCTCACCCGCCAGGAACAGGGTGCGGAAGCTGCTCATATCGTATTTCTTCAGAAACTCCCCATACGGGTCTTCGCGCTTGATCGCGCGGAACGCGGTCGGCGCGGTAAACATTGCCGATACCTTGTGCTGGGAAATGACCCGCCAGAAGACGCCCGCATCCGGCGTACCGATGGGCTTGCCCTCGAACAGCACCGTCGTGCAGCCATGCAGCAGCGGTGCATAGACGATATAGGAATGACCGACCACCCAGCCCACATCGGAAGCCGCCCAGTAAACCTCGCCGGGCGCCACATTGTAGACGTTCTTCATCGACCAGTTCAGCGCCACCATATGGCCGCCATTGTCCCGCACCACGCCCTTGGGCGACCCCGTCGTGCCGGAGGTGTAAAGGATGTAGAGCGGATCGGTCGCCAGCACCGGCACGCAATCGACCGGCGTCGCCGCCGCCATGGCGGCGTTCCAGTCGTGGTCCCGCCCGGGCGTCAGTTCCGCCGGCATCTGTTCGCGTTGCAGCACGACGACATTCTCGACCGTGTGCGGCGACAGTTTCATCGCCTCGTTCACCAGCGGCATGTAGGGAACGACCCGTCCCGGCTCGATCCCGCAGGATGCCGTCACAATCGCCTTTGGCGTCGAATCCGTGACCCGGGTCGCCAGTTCGTTGGCCGCGAACCCGCCAAAGACGACCGAATGGATCGCGCCGATCCGGGCGCAGGCGAGCATGGCGGCCACAGTCTGCGGCACCATCGGCATGTAGATGATGACCCGGTCGCCCTTTTCGACGCCCAGGTTGCGCAGAACGCCGCCGAAACGAGCGGTTTCGTCCCGCAGTTCACGATAGGTGATGGTGCGGATGACGCCGGTTATCGGGCTGTCATAGATGATAGCCGCCTGTTCGCCACGCCCGGCCGCGACATGGCGATCGACCGCGTTGTGGCAGGTATTGCATTCGCCGCCGACGAACCAACGATTGGTCGTCGGACCGTCCCCTTCAAAGACCTTGTCCCACTTTCTGTACCAGGACAATTCCGCCGCCGCCTCTTCCCAGAACCCTTCGGGATCGCGGAGCGAACGCTGGTAAACTGCTTCAAACGGCCCTGTCATTCGTATTTCCCCGATGGTGATATGCGTTAATCTCCGGACAGCGTACAGGCCCCTCTTAAATCAGTAAAAGCCGCCACCCGGCAAGGCCCTGAATTTGCAGTTACGGGCGCAGGACGCCCTGACTGCACCTGCGTCAGCGCCCGTCGACCGCTGCGCCTGTCCCGATCAAAGTGCTGATTTCGGCCTCGTCGTAACCCGCTTCGGCGAGAATTTCGACACTGTGTTCGCCCAGTCGCGGCGCCGGCCGACCGGGGCTACCCGGCGACCGGGAAAATCTGATCGGCACTTTGGTCTGCAGCAGTGTCCCTTCGGTCGGATGCTCCACTTCCTGCAGAAAGCCCGTTGCCCGGATATGCGGATCGTTCGGCAGGTCCTCCAGCCGGTTCATCGGCGCACACGGAATATCCGCCGCCCTCAGGGCCTCCAGCAGCTCTTCCGATTTCCAGTTGGCCAGCGCCGGCGTCACTTTCTCATACAGTTCGCCGACCTTGCTGCTGCGCATTTGGGCATTGGTGACGCGCTCGTCGTCGATCATTTCCGGCATGCCGACGATTGCGAAAAACCGTTGCCAGTTCTTCTTCGTATAGGGAAGCGCCGCGACATAGCCGTCTGCGGTCCTGTACGGCCGGCGATGCGGCGATTTCATCCGGATATAGCCGGCCGGTCCATCGGGCGGCACGAATTGCATGCCGGACGTGTGCTCGAACAGGTTGAACTGCACCATGGTTTCGAACATCGGCACGTCGACCCGCTGGGCCTCGCCCGTGCGCTCGCGGTGCAGCAGCGCCATCGTCACCGCGTAGACCACGGTGAGGCCGACCGTCTTGTCCGCGGCCACGGAGGCCACGTAGCGCGGCTCGCCCGTCACATAGCTCTGGATATCGGCCAGGCCCGAGGCGCTCTGGATCACATCGTCATAGGCGGGTTGCCCCGCATAGGGGCCGTCCTCGCCGAATCCGTAGGCGCCGCAATAGATGATGTTCGGGTTCGTCTCCCGGCAGACCTCATAGCCCAGCCCCAGGCTCTCCAGCGTCGACGGACGCATTGAATAAATCAGCACGTCGGCGCCTTCGACCAGCCGCAGCAGCGCCGCGCGGCCGTCGGGCTTCTTCAGGTCCAGCACGATACTGCGCTTGCCGCGATTGCTGTTCAGGAAGGCCGCCCCCATTCCCCGATGGCGCGACGGCTGCACGGAACGCAGCACATCGCCGTCGGGCGACTCGACCTTGATGATTTCCGCGCCCATGTCGCCCATGATCTGCGTCGCCCCCGGCCCCATCATCACCGAAGTCAGGTCGAGGATTCTATAGCCCGCGAGCGGACCCTGCATTTCCGGCACGCCCTCAGTCGGCGTGGAAGGTGGTGAAGGCCTCGACCGGTTCGCGCACTGTTTCCAGCCTGTTGATGACGGCCGAGGTATCTTCCCTGCCCAGCGACATGCCGCAGATAATGGCTTCGGAATCAGGAATGCCGACCTCTTCGCGCACGATCTTGTGGTAATTCGCGAAGGCCGCCTGCGGGCAGGTTTCCAGCCCCTGCCCCCGCGCCGCCAGCATCACGTTCTGCAGGAACATCCCGTAATCGAGCCAGCTGCCCCAGTTCATGTCCTGGTCGATGGTGAATATCATGCCGACAGGCGCATCGAAAAAGGCGTAGTTGCGGCCGCTCTGCCGGCGCATGCCTTCCTTGTCCTCGCGGGTGACGCCGACCAGCCCGTACATGTCCCAGCCGACCTTGCGGCGGCGGCTGACATAGGGTTCGCGCCACTTCTCCATGTAGTACAGGCGCTCGTTCTGATGCGCCCCGGGGTCCTCGTAGAAAGCATCGAGGATCGCCTTCGACAGCCTTTCTTTCTTCGCGCCCGTCAGGACGTGGACTTTCCAGGGCTGGGTATTCGTCCCACTCGGCGCGCGGCTCGATACCGCAAGTATATGTTCGATGGTTTCCCGGGAAACCGGGTCCGGCAGAAAGGCGCGCACGGACCGGCGATGGAGAATGGCGTCGTCGACAGAAATCATGAAGGTGCTCTTCGGGCGTTGTTACTGCGGGATTCAACACCCCGTTGTCGCAGCCCATGGAGCGCGAATCAAGCAGCAGTCCGCCAACCGGCCCCGGCGACGCCGCCAAGCCCGCAGTTTTCCATCGCTTCCGCTGCTGATTAAGGCAGATTCACGCTCATAACCGGATACGGAAATAGCCTCCGGTTATCGGCGATCCGCCTTAGCGAAGCGTCAGGCGCTGCAGTTCATCCTTGATTGCAAGCTTCTCGCGTTTCAGATGGGCGACGGTGCCGGCATCCGGCATCGGACGCCCTACCTCGTGATCCAGCGCGGATTCGAGGGAGGCATGCCTTTTCTTCAGCGACGAAATTCTCGGTTCCGCGGACTTGGTGGAGGAACCTCGGTTTTCAGCGGTGATTTCAGTCATCCTCGTCTCCCTTGCTGTGATGCAATATGGCGAATAGTGTGGTCGCCAACTCCTGAAGATTGGATGAATAATGGTACACCTTTCCGGTCGTCCTGTCTGCCCATCGGTTACAATTTTGGTGTCGCATGACCGATTTCGAAAGTCCTGAAAAGCGCCGCCTGGTCGTCGGCATTTCCGGAGCGTCCGGTATTATCTACGGAATCCGTATGTTACAGGCGCTGCAGCGAATTCCGACCGTCGAAAGCCACCTGATTGTCAGCCCGGCGGCCGAGATCACCCTGGCCTGCGAAACCGACATCAAACTGTCGGCGCTGCACGACATGGCCGATATCAGTTACCCTGATTCGGATATCGGCGCCGCCGTCGCCAGCGGATCGTTCCAAACGGCAGGCATGGTAATCGCGCCCTGTTCGGTCCGCTCCATGTCCGAAATCGCGACCGGCGCCACGGCAACCCTGCTGACCCGGGCAGCGGACGTCGTGCTGAAGGAACGCCGGCGGCTCGTGCTGATGTTGCGGGAAACGCCCCTGCATTCAGGGCATCTGCGCAACATGCTGGCGCTCAGCGATATGGGCGCGATCATCGCGCCGCCCGTGCCCGGATTTTATGCCAGGCCCAGAAGCATCGAGGAAATGGTCGATCATTCGGTCGGCCGGGTACTCGACCTGTTCGGCATCGATACCGGTACGGTGCGCCGCTGGGGCGAAACGCCCGCGGATGGCAGCAAGCCGGTGCGGGCCGTCAGGACGGGGAAACCCCGCTGAGCGCGCCGGCGACAATCCCCAAATCCGCGCCGGCGGACGCTACATTCGAAACCCGCGCATAGCATTCAAGGTTGGCCTGCGCCAGACCGCCGATGTCCCTTCCCCCGACTGGCGCGGGTATGGGAAAAGTCTGCCACATCGCATCCTGCAACAGCCGCTCCGAATCCAGTTCCAGCCGCTGCACGTCCTTCCGCAGCGCGTCCCCGGCAGGCGCGGCGACCGGCGCGATACCGCCGCGCAGGGCGCGCCGGACGGCTCGCAGCGGCCGGATGACCTCCCGGCGCCAGGCCTTCGTACCGTCCGTAATGGCGGTGATGGCAGCCGCTTCCAGCGCGACGCCCTGCCCGGCCGCCCAGCAGCAGTACAGGATGATATTGACGTCCAGGCCGTGGCGGTCCTGAAGCCGCAGACAGGCCGGCGCGACCCCGTCCCGGCCATAGAGCATCAATGAAAACCGCCAGAACGGGTTTACCGCCGCGTCCGCCATCGCGATCACTGATCGCCAAGGCAGATTCCGAGCCCCCGCGCGGTCCGCACCATGGCGCCGTCGATATCGACCACGGCAGGCGCCGCCACCGCCGTATCGATATCGAAGTCGACCACGTGTCTGTCCTGCCAGGCGACCATCCGCCCGAACCGACCCTGCTTGATCAGGTCGACCGCCTGGACACCGAAGACGGATGCCATCAACCGGTCGCGGGCATTCGGCGCGGCCCCGCGCTGCACATGTCCCAGCACCGTGACGCGGACTTCCGCATGCGTGGTCTCCGCCAGCCGTTCCCCCAGGAAATGGCCGACGCCGCCGTAGCGGGACTGGCCGCCGGCATATTTCTGGACAATCCGGTTGCCTGATTCGTTCGGCACCGCTTCGGCCACGACGACCAGCGCAAAATCGCGGCCTATTTCGTTCAACTCGCGGATCTTGCGCACGACGTGTTCGATCCGATAGGGGATCTCGGGCACCAGGATGACATCGGCGCCGCCGGCAATTCCCGCATTCAGCGCGATATGCCCCGCATCGCGCCCCATGACTTCCAGGATCATGACCCGCCGATGGCTGGCCGCGGTCGGCTGCAACCGGTCAAGTGCTTCCGTCGCAATAGCGACCGCCGTATCATAGCCGATCGACACTTCCGTTACGCCGATATCGTTATCAATCGTCTTGGGAACGCCGACGAAGTTGATCCCGCCCTGTTTCGCCAGCCGGTTCAGGATCGCAAGGCTGCCATCGCCGCCGATCCCGATCAGGGCGTCCAGACCCAATGCATTGTATCCGGCGACGACTTCCTCGGAACGGTCAATCGGCTCCCCGTCGAGCTGTGGAAAGGCAAAGGGATCGCCTGTATTGGTCGTGCCCAGTATCGTGCCGCCGCGCCGCAGAATTGTGCCATCGAAGAATGCGGGCTCCAGCAATCGGGCGCGCGGCGGCGATTCCATCAGCCCCAGTGTACCCTGCTCGATTCCGAAGACCTGCCAACCGTAGCCCGACGCACGTTGCACGACCGCACGCAACAATGCATTAAGACCGGCACAGTCTCCTCCGCTGGTCAGCACCCCGATCCGCTTTCTTTCAATCATCCCGCTACTCCTGACAAATCAGAAACATGACAACCGATTGCCGGTGTAGCAAGCCGCCGGTTTCTGATAGAATACCCCCCTTTAAGCAACTATGTATCGACCGGCCATGAACGAAACAGACGATGAAATCGCAGATCTGCGCCGCAGACTCGCAGAACTTCGAACAGAACATCGCGACCTCGACGACGTCATAGCACAACTGATCGAGAATGCGCCGTTTGACCAGTTACAGTTACAGCGGTTCAAGAAACGGAAACTCGGCCTTAAAGATGCGATTGCGCGGATCGAGGACGAACTGGAACCCGATATCATCGCCTGAACGCGGCGCCGACAACATTCAGGCGGCGGAATCGTCGGCGGCGTCACGCGCTATTCCGGGGTGACGCAATGCGCGGTCGGTCGCGTTCATCGCGGCACTGGCGTCCTCGTTTGGCTGCAGCGGATGGATGCCGGTACGCAAGGCAAGCCAGATTTCGTGCCCTTCCCAGAATAACGGCTGCGCCGCAACCGCCGCCGCAAGGGCATTGCCCCGCAACCGCGCATCATCCGGCTGCTCGCCGATCAAGATCAGCCCGAACTCCGCCCCGCCGAGCCGGCCGACGACCGCGCCGTCCGTCAGCCGGTCCTGCAGGATCGCGGCGACATACTCGATCGCGGCATCGCCCGCCGCCAGGCCGTACCGGATATTGAGTTCCTTGAGATCCTCAATCTCCAGGAACATCAGCGAACTCCCGGAATCATGCTGGCGCGCGATTGTCAGCGCCCGCGACAGCTCCCGCACGAAAGCGCGCCTGTTTAGCGTTGCCGACAGCGAATCCTGATCCGCCAGGGCATTGAGGTAATCCAGCCGTCGCCCGCTCTGCGCCAGAGATTCGCGTAGCGACGCCACTTCGGCGATCAGTTCTCCGATAGCCGCGCGCACTTCCGGCGTCAGGTCGTTTTCGTCAATGCCGTGCAATGCCGCCATGTCGTGCGGTTCCCCGGAGTCCCGGCGCCGTTCCTCCCGTCCCTCCGGCGATGTCGCCGTGGCATCGGGCGGCGGAACCGAACGTTCGGTACCGATCCGCCGGGCGGACGAAATCGGCGGTGTTTCTTCAACTTTCATACTGAGCTCCCTCACACGTCAATTTGCGCGAAAGACAGTGTTGAGTTTCCGGAACGATACCGGAAAACGCCCAAAATGGCGAATATCCGCTATTGGGTGCTTTTAGTCCCAGCGTTTCGCCATTGCCTCCTTGCATGCCGCATTGCGATTCCTATACTGCGCTGCTTCCGCGCCGGCATTAACAGGCGCATAGCATTTGGAACCGCCATGCCCGAAACAGCCAGGGTCGGCATCATCATGGGTAGCCAGTCGGACTGGGACACCATGCGGCACGCCGCCGATATCCTGTCGGCGCTTGACGTCGCCCATGAAACCCGGATTGTGTCCGCCCACCGCACGCCCAAACGCCTGGTCGAATATGCGGAAACCGCAAAGAGCCGAGGTTTACAGGTTATCATAGCCGGCGCCGGCGGCGCCGCCCACCTGCCCGGCATGACGGCGGCAATGACCCCGTTGCCGGTATTCGGCGTTCCGGTTGAAAGCAAGGCGCTGAGCGGAATGGACAGCCTGCTGTCGATTGCACAGATGCCCGGCGGCATCCCCGTGGGCACGCTTGCCATCGGCAAGGCGGGCGCCACGAACGCCGCCCTGCTTGCCGTCGCCGTGCTGGCGCTGGGCGACCAGGCGCTGGCGCAGCGACTGGACGACTGGCGCGCCAACCTGACGGCCGGCGTCGCCGATTCGCCCCGCGATGACTGAAGCAGTTGCGAACGGCCTTCCCCCCGGCAGTGTCATCGGCATTCTGGGCGGGGGCCAACTGGGCCGGATGACCGCCCTTGCCGCGGCGCAGCTCGGCTACCGCTGCCATATCTACGACCCGGATCCGGGCGGTCCCGCCGCGCAGGTCGCGGCCTTCGAGACCAATGCGGAATATGAAGACACCATCGCCCTGGATAGCTTCGCCAGTGCGGTGGATGTGGTGACATTCGAATTCGAGAATGTGCCCGTCGACACTGCGCGGCATCTCGCCCGGCGGATCCCCGTCCGGCCCAGCCCCAAATCGCTGGAGGTCGCGCAGGACCGCATCGTCGAGAAGGCCTTTCTGAACGAGATCGGCGTGCCCACGGCCCCCTATGCGGGCATCGAAACCGTCAGGGAGCTCTCCGCCGCCCTGTCCCAGATCGGTCGGCCGGCGGTGCTGAAGACCGTGCGGCTGGGTTATGACGGTAAGGGTCAGGTCATGATCGGTCCGGAAAGCCGGGCTGCGGAAGCCTTCGCGGCGATGGGCGCTTCGCGCGGCATCCTGGAGGGATGGATCGATTTTGAAATGGAAATTTCGGTTATCGTCGCCCGGGGGCTGGACGGCGCCATGACCACCTACGACCCTTCGGAAAACCGCCACGTCAACCACATACTCAAGACCAGCCTGATTCCCGCGCAAATCACGCCGACAATTGCAACCGAAGCGCAGGACATCGCCGAACGGATCGCCACCGCGCTGGACCTTGTCGGATTGCTGGCAGTGGAACTCTTCGTCACCCGGCGCGGGACGTTGCTGGCCAACGAGATCGCGCCGCGCCCGCATAATTCGGGGCATTGGACGATGGATGCCTGCGCCACGGGCCAGTTCGAGCAGTTCGTGCGCGCTATCTGTGGCCTGCCGCTCGGCGCGGTCACCCGCCATGCGGACGTGACCATGACAAACCTGATCGGCGACGAGGTCTATGACAGCTACAGCGTGCTGGCCGAACCCAACGCGCGGTTGCACCTGTACGGAAAGAACGAGCCCCGGACTGGCCGCAAGATGGGCCACGTCAACCGGCTCTATCCGCCGGGCGGCCTGCCACGCTGATTCGCCGTCTCCCAATTGATCGCGACCGGCGCTGCGTCATAGACTGCCGCCTGCCCGCAGCTTCCCGGGTCCCGGCAGTGAGGTGAATGAAATGTCCGCTTACCGTTATCCTGACGCCATCGTGGAAACCGACTGGCTTGAAGCGAATCTCGAGAACCCGTCGCTGCGCGTTTTCGACTGCACGGTCCACCTGCTGTATGACGAGGCCCCGCCGGGAAAGCCCTACCGGGTGAAAAGCGGGCGTGAAGATTACGAGCGGGGACATATTCCGGGCGCCGGTTTCCTTGATTTGCAGGGTGAATTGTCGAACGCTGATTCCCCGTACAGTTTCACCCTGCCCACCGCGGCGCAATTCGCGGCCGCGATGGCGAAACACGGCGTCGGCAACGATACGCGGGTAATCCTGTACAGCACCGCCAATGCGCAATGGGCTTCGCGGATATGGTGGATGCTGCGCGCCTTCGGTTTCGACAATGCGGCGTTGCTGAATGGCGGCTGGCAGAAATGGATGGCGGAAGGCCGCCCGGTTTCGACCGGCCCCGCCGCCACACCAGCTCCCGGCAATTTCACCGCCTGCCCCCGGCCCGGCCTGTTTACGGGCAAGAAGGAAGTGAAGGCCGCTATCGGCAGCGCCACGGCCTGCACGATCAACGCCCTGGCGCCGGACCTGCACCGGGGCGAGAACGCGCGCTACGGGCGGCCCGGTCGGATTCCCGGCAGCGTCAATATCCCGGCGGCCAGCCTGCTGAACCCCGCTGACAACACGTTTCGCCCGGCGGACGAGGTCGCGGCGCATTTCGCATCCGTTGGCGCCGCCCCGAAGAACCGGATGATCGTCTATTGCGGCGGCGGCATCGCGGCCACGCTGGACGCCTTCCTGCTGCATCAGCTTGGCTACGAGGACGTCACCGTCTACGACGATTCGATGAGCCAATGGGCCAGCGACGAATCCCTGCCCATCGAGGTCGGATAGCGCCCGCAGGGCGCACATTGCCCGCAGCCGCGCCGGTAGCTACACTTTTTCAAGTAAGTTCATCATTTTAAGGAAAGTTGGTTCGCACCATGTCTAATGAAACCAGTAACGTCGAGGGGCCGCTTGCGGTCATCACGGGCGCGGCGCGCGGGATTGGCGCCGCGATTGCGCAGCGCCTGTCCGATGCGGGCTATGCGGTCGCCATATGGGATTTTAACGGCGGCGGTGCGGCGGAAACGGCGGCCGCGATGGTCGCCGCCGGCCGCCGCGCGGTCTCCGCGAAGGTCGACGTCGCCGACGAGAAAATGGTCGAGGCCGCCACCAAAGCGGCGGTAGCAGCATTCGGCACCCCTGCCCTGCTGGTCAATAATGCGGGTATCCGGCACCGCGAACCGCTGGAAACGCTGAAGCGCAGCAGTTGGGAACGCGAGATTGCAACGAACCTCACCGGACCGATGGTGTGCACGCAGATCATGGGACGGCTGATGCTTGCCGCCGGCAAGGGGTCCATCGTCAATATCGCATCCATGTCGGGCTCCTATGGCCAGGCGATGCGCGGCGCCTATACGCCGACCAAGGCCGGGATCATCGGCCTGACCAGCCTGACCGCCGTGGAATGGGGCGGCCGGGGAATCCGCTGCAACGCCGTCAGCCCGGGCATGATCTCGACCCCGGCGCATGTGGAGGCCTACAGCAACGAGGCGCTTTTGGCGGCGCGCGAGGCGATGATCCCCCTGGGCCGGGTCGGCGACGGCAACGACATCGCGGATGTCGTCGTCTTCCTCGCCTCGGACGCGGCGCGCTATATCAACGGCGCCAATATTCCCGTCGACGGCGGCGTGACCAAGGCGTTGCTGGCGCTGATGCCGGTGCCCACGGCCAATGGCGAAATCGAAACGACCCTGTCGCAGCTCGGCCTGCGCTAGCGGGGGCCGCGCGTCACAGCCTGTAGCGGATTTCCGTGGGCGTCCAGCGGGACTTGCGGCGCGCGAGCCGGTCATCCGTCGCTTCGCCATCATGGGTCAGCGGCACACCGGTGCGGTTGCGGAAGGCTTCAATGCCGAGGCCCCGCGCATTGGCGATCGACAGCCATTTCTCGCCGTCAGCCATGATGACGCCCGCATAGACGCCGCAGCGGGCGCAGATCAGGAACGAGGCCGTCCCCGAGCCGAAACTGTAGGTCGTCAACTGGTCCGCCGCGACGGTGATGACCGCCCGTCCGGCGGCTTCTGACACCGTCAGCGAGCCCTGCCGGATGCAGAAACCGCACTGGCAGGACCGCACCTGCATCTCCTCGGCGGGTTGGGTAAAGGCCAGATCCATCGCGATGGCGCCGCAATGGCAACTTCCTGAATGCCTGTGGCTTGGCTCGTTCATCCTGGACCTCCGGGTTTGCCGCATCGGGTATGCGGGCGAGTATCGGGCGGCTACCGGATCGACGTCAACCGGCGCAAGCCGCGTCGCTTGACAGCGTATGGCTGTCCTCAAATAGTGCCGCCCATGCGTGAAATACGCATGAACGGGAAGCGAACCTCATGACGGACCGGCGCGGCGGAAAACAGGCGAAGCATATTTCTGCGACGGCCGCTGCGCGGCTCGTGAAATCCGGCGACTGGGTCGATTACGGCATAACCCTCTCGCAGCCGGACGTGTTCGACATCGCCCTTGCGGCGCGCAAGGCGGAATTGCGGGACGTGAGGTTCCGCTCCTGCATCACGATGAAGCCCCGCGCGGTGCTCGAATGCGACCCGGCGGGCGAGCATTTTTTCTGGTTCAGCTGGCATTTTTCGGGATACGACCGCAAAAAGCACGATGCCGGCATCAGCCACTATATTCCGGTCAATCTGGGCGAAATTCCGGACTACTACCGCCGCTTTATCGACCGGGTCGATGTCGCCGTCATCAAGGTCTGCCCGATGGATGCCGACGGGTACTTCAACTTCAGCGGCGCCGGACTCTGGCATCGCGCGGTGGTCGAGCGCGCCACCATTGTCATCGTCGAGGTGACAAAAGGCCTGCCCCATTGCCATGGCGAGAACAACGCCGTCCACGTCAGCGAGGTGGATTATGTGATCGACGGCGACGATGCGCCGGCCCCGGAACTGCCCGGCGCCCCGGTCACCGATGTCGACCGCGCGGTCGGGTGGCTCATCGCGAATGAAATCGAGGACGGCGCCTGCCTGCAGATCGGCATCGGCGGCATGCCCAACGCGGTCTGCGCCGCGCTACGGGAAAGCGGGGCCGGGAAACTTGGCATCCATTCCGAAATGCTGACGGACGGGATGATCGACCTGTATAAATCCGGCCAGGTCACCGGCTCGGAGAAAACGCTGCACAAGGGCAAGGTCGTTTACAGCTTTGCGCTGGGTTCGCGGTCGCTATACGAGACAATCGACCGCAATCCCGATTTCCTGTGTTGCCAGGTGGACCGGACCAATCCGCCGCACGTCATCATGCGGAACGATCGCGTCGTCGCGATCAATAACACGACGCAGATCGACCTGCAGGGCCAGGCGGCATCGGAATCCGACGGGCACCGCCATATCAGCGGCACCGGCGGGCAGTTGCAGTTTGTCCGGGGCGCGTACGCCTCGTCCGGCGGCAAATCGTTCATCTGCCTCGCATCGGTTTTCGAGCGGCGGGGAATCCGCAAGAGCCGAATCGTCCTGAACCTGACGCCCGGCAACGTCGTCACGACGCCCCGCTCCGACGTGATGTATGTGGTGACCGAACACGGCATGGTGAACCTGAAGGGTAAATCCGTGGCGGACCGTGCCCGGGCGCTCATTTCCATCGCGCATCCGGACTACAGGGACGACCTGGAACGCCAGGCACGTGAAAACGGCCTGATACCAAAGGGCTATGGCTGACGGGAAGCAGGCGTTTCCGAGCCACGCCGCCTTCGTGTATCGTGGCGGCAACGGGTCTGTAACAGGATTGGGAGAATGTCATGGCCGAATATATTCCGCCCGCGCTGGACTGGGTGCGCGAACAGGTTGAACTGTATGAAGGCAGCGGCGGCACGAAGGGCACCACGCTGCGCGATACCGGATTGCCCTGCATCATCGTCACACACAGGGGCAACAAGACAGGCGCCATCCGCAAGATCCCGGTTATGCGGGTCAAGGTCGGCGACGGCTATGTGATCGTCGGATCCTATGGCGGCCGCGAGAAGAATCCGGTCTGGGTCTATAACCTGCGGGCCAACCCGGATGTGGAAATCCGTGACGCAACCGAGGTCTTCAACATGCGGGTACGCGAGGTCGAGGAGGATCCCGAACGCAAGGCGCTGTGGGACGCGGCCGCCAGGGCCTTTCCGCCCTATCTCGACTATGAGAAAAAGGCGCCGCGCAAGATCCCCGTCTTCATCGCCGAGCCGGTCTGAACCGGGACAACGCAAGCTGGCAACCCCGCCGCCGGCTTGCGCCCGCCCGGTTTAGGCGGGCAGCTTCGTCGACTGCCAGGTGACCATGCGCCAGGTCCCGTTCTGGTTCTGGTAGACATCGGTGAACCGGACACCGAACGTGTTCGGCGTGCCGTTCGACAGGACGCTGATCGTCGCCACCCCCGTCAGCACCACCGCATCGCCCAGATCCTGCGCCACGACATCCGACGGCACTACCGAGGTATAGACCGTGGCGCCCGATTCCATATTGCCGATCAGGCTGTCCTTGGTATCCATGCGCGCCGAGGAATGGGTATAGATCAGCCCCTTGCACAGCATGTTCTTCAGCTTGGCGATGTCCTTGTCCGCCATGGCCTGCATACGCTCCCTGTCGAGCGCAATAATCCGCGCGCCGTTGTCACTCATGGGTCTTCTCCGTTTCTGGGTTGTCAAATACGATGCGCCGGAAGGCCTCAGTTCGGCAGGATCACCGCCTTGCCGTCGACCTGCCTGTCGAACAGCCTGTAGGCTTCATCGGCCTGGTCGAGCGTCCAGCGATGGGTGAACAGCCGCTCCACGTCGATATTGCGGTCGGCGACGAATTCGGCGCATTCAGCCTGGATGTTCTTGGAAAAGGTCCAGGACGCCATCAGGGTGATCTGGCGGCGCAGCATGTCCGGGCTGACCTCCAGCGTCACTTCGCCGCCCTCGCCCACATAGCAGGCCGTCCCCCAGGACCGGGTCGCCTGCACCGCGGCGCGGCGGGCCTGCGGCGCCGATGAGCAATCCATCGTCTTGTGCGCGCCTTCGCCGTGGGTCAGTTCGCGAATGGCTTCGACCGGATCGTTGCTGCCCGGATTGATGACCTCGTCGGCGCCGAATTCGCGCGCCCGTTCGCAGCGCTCGGGCGAGATATCCAGGGCGATGACCCGGGCGCCCATCGCCTTTGCCAGTTGCGTCGCCGAAAGACCGACCGGACCCTGGCCGAATATCGCAATGGTTTCCTCGCCATGCAGCGACAGGCGCTTCAGCGCCCCATAGGCCGTGCCCGTACCGCAGGAAATCGCGGCGCCGGTTTCGAAGGACAGCGCATCCGGCAGCGGCACCAGCGTCGAAACCGGCACCTTCATGTAATTGGCATGGCCGCCATTACCGCCGGACCCGAAGACGATGGCCCCATCCAGACACATCTGCGCCCAGCCGGCGCTGCAATGCTTGCAGGTGCCGCAGCCCTGATAGTGGTGATCCATCACCCGCTGGCCGACACGGGCCTCCTGCGGGGTCACGGCCGAACCGACGGCGACGACGACGCCGCAGGGCTCATGCCCCGCGATCACCGGCACGTCGCTGCGCTTGATCCCGCCGCTGACCGCGCCCGAAGTCCAGGTATTGCGATACAGCTTGAGGTCGCTGCCGCACATGCCCGACGCCCTGATTTCCAGCACGACTTCGCGCGGACCGGGTTCAGGATCGGGAAATTCCCGGACCTCGATCTGCCGGTCACCCAAAAAAACTACGCCCCGCATGACACGCCTCCCGTGTGTGATTGTATTCGAACGACCGGCATGCCGGGTTCGATACATCCACTATTCCCCAATTCTGCCGGCAATTCCAGCCGAGCCCCCGCAAGAAAAGGCCGCGCCCCGGAGGGCACGGCCTTTCCACGAAACAGTGTGAGAGCGCAGTATCAGAAACCCATACCGCCCATGTCACCCATGCCGCCCATACCGCCCATATCGGGCATGCCGCCGCCCGCCGCACCCTTCTTCTCGGGCTTGTCGGCGACCATGGCTTCCGTCGTGATCAGCAGGCCCGCCACCGAGGCGGCATCCTGCAGCGCGACGCGGACAACCTTGACCGGATCGATGATGCCGGCCTTGACCATGTCGCAATACTTCGCGGTCTGTGCATCGAAGCCCCAATTGGGGTCGTTGTTTTCCAGCAGCTTGCCGGCAATCACCGAGCCGTCTTCGCCCGCATTGCTGGCGATCTGACGGCACGGGGTCTGGATCGCCCTGCGGACGATGTTGATGCCGACATTCTGGTCTTCATTGACGCCCTTGAGGTTCTTCAGCGCCTTGATCGAGCGCAGCAACGCAACGCCGCCCCCGGCAACGATGCCTTCCTCGACCGCGGCACGGGTCGCATTCATCGCGTCTTCGACGCGATCCTTGCGTTCCTTCACCTCAATCTCGGTCGAACCGCCGACATGGATGACCGCAACGCCGCCGGCCAGTTTGGCCAGCCGTTCCTGCAGCTTTTCCTTGTCGTAATCGGACGTGGTTTCCTCGACCTGCGCGCGAATCTGGTCGCAGCGGGCCTGGATTTCCTTCTTCTTGCCGGCGCCGTCGACGATAACGGTGTTGTCCTTGTCGATCTCGACCCGCTTGGCGCGGCCCAGCATGTCCAGCGAGACGTTTTCCAGCTTGATCCCCAGATCTTCGGAAATCACCTGACCGCCGGTCAGCACCGCGATATCGGCCAGCATGGCCTTGCGGCGGTCACCGAAGCCCGGCGCCTTGACAGCGGCAACCTTCAACCCGCCGCGCAGACGGTTGACCACGAGGGTCGCCAGCGCTTCGCCTTCGATGTCTTCGGCGATGATCAGCAGCGGCCGCGAGGACTGCACCACGGCTTCGAGCAGCGGCAGCATCGGCTGCAGGCCCGAAAGCTTCGATTCATGGATCAGGATGTACGGATCGTCGAGCACCACCTTCATCTTTTCCGCGTTGGTCACGAAATAGGGCGACAGGTAGCCACGGTCGAACTGCATGCCCTCGACGACTTCAAGGGAGGTGTCGAGCGACTTGGCTTCCTCGATCGTGATAACACCGGTATTGCCGACTTTCGCCATCGCTTCCGCCAGCATCTTGCCGACTTCGCTGTCGCCATTGGCGGAAATCGAACCGACCTGGGCGATTTCGGCGTTCGTGGTGACTTTCTTGGAGCGCTTGGCAAGGTCCGCGACAACCGCCGAAACAGCAGCGTCGATACCACGGCGCAGGTCCATCGGGTTCATGCCGGCGGCAACGGAACGCAGGCCTTCGCGCACAATGGCCTGGGCCAGAATGGTTGCCGTCGTCGTGCCGTCACCGGCAATATCGTTCGTCTTCGACGCGACTTCACGCACCATCTGGGCGCCCATGTTTTCGAACTTGTCTTCCAGTTCGATTTCCTTGGCGACCGTCACGCCGTCCTTCGTAATACGCGGGGCGCCGAACGACTTGTCGATAATGACGTTCCGGCCTTTCGGGCCGAGCGTCACCTTGACGGCATCCGCGAGAATATCGATCCCGCGCAGCATCCGCGTGCGTGCGTCGGTTGAAAATTTGACTTCTTTGGCAGCCATTTACCTTATCCTTTTCACTTGATGTCCGTCGTACTGAATTAGTTCAGTACGCCCATGACATCGGATTCTTTCATAATCAGCAGTTCTTCGCCGTCCAGCTTGATTTCAGTGCCGGACCATTTGCCGAACAGAATGAGATCGCCGGACTTCACGTCCAACGGCACGATTTCGCCCTTTTCATTGCGAGCGCCAGAACCGACCGCGACAATTTTGCCCTGCATCGGCTTTTCTTTCGCCGTATCGGGGATGATGATGCCGCCTGCGGATTTCGTTTCCTCTTCCACGCGGCGCACCAGCACACGATCGTGCAATGGTCTGAAATTCATTTGGTCTTCCCTCCGGTGATATCTTGTCTTGATGCAATAATCGTTTAGCACTCTTTGAGCCAGAGTGCTAAGGGGACTTAATACGCCAGTTTCCACAGATCAAGAGCTAGTTTCAGGGATACCCCATATGTTCGACAAATTTTTGTCCTTTCGCCCACGGCGCACCAAAATTCGATGACGCAGCGGGGACCGCAATCGTCGTTGCGCGGCATTGCCTACATGGTGCTAGCGCTGCTTTTGCTGACGCTCGCAGACGCGGCAACCAAATGGCTGGGCGATACTTTCCCTGTCTGGCAGATCGTCTGCCTGCGCGCCATGTTCATTTTCATCCCGGTCGGCATTCTGGCGGCGCGCACCGGCGGGCTTGCCAGCCTGCGGGTCCATGACCGGCGGGGTATGTCGATCAGGGCCTTCTTCTATATCGGCTCCACAACCCTGATCGCGACCTCCATGATCCTGCTGCCGCTTGCCGATGCGGCAACGCTGCTGTTCGCCGGGCCCCTGTTCGTGACCGCCCTGGCCAAACCGATGCTGGGCGAGCATATCGGCTGGCGGCGCTGGGTGGCGGTGCTGGTCGGCTTTGTCGGCGTCGTCATCATGATGCGGCCAACGCCGGAGGCCATGCAGCCCCTGGCCCTGGTGCCGATCGTCGCGGCGCTGTTTTCCACATTTCGCGACATCGCCACCCGCCGGATCAGCGCCACCGAAAGCACCAACGCCATCATGGTGTGGTCGACCCTGGGGCTGGTCATCGTCGGGCTGCTGACGATTCCCTTCGGCTGGGTCGCGGTCGGCTGGGTCGATCTTTCCCTGCTGGCGCTTGCCGGAATCCTCGGCGGCGTCGCCCATATCCTGATGGTCGAAGCGTTCCGGGTCGCGGAAGCGGCGCTGGTCTCCCCGTTCAAGTATTCCGCCGTGATCTGGGCCGTGGCCCTGGGCTACTTCATCTGGGGCACGGTTCCGGACCAGTTCATTCTGGTCGGCGGCAGCTTCGTGATCGCCAGCGGGCTCTATATCCTGCACCGGGAAACCCGGCGCAGGAAGTCATGACCTGACCGCCACGCGATTCACGAAGTCGTAATCGACCGTCACGCCCAGCCCCGGCCGGTCCGGAATCTCGATATAGCCGTCCACGGCGATGAAGTCCTCGACCGCAAGTTCGCGAAGGATCGGGTTCGCCCCCAGCGAATACTCCAGAATGAATGCGGTGGATGCGACCGCCGATACCTGCAATCCGGCCGCGAAGGCCAGCGCCCCGCCCCAAAGATGCGCCGCGAAGCGGATCTGATGCGCGCTGGCGATGGCCTCGATCCGCATCGCCTCGGTGATCCCGCCCGCGATAGCGAGGTCGGGCTGAAATATATCCGCCGCCCGTAACAGCGCCAGGTCGCGAAAATCGAAGCGGGTAAATTCGCTCTCGCCCGTCGCAATGGGGATGTCGGTGCCGGCGCGGATTTCCGCCAGGCCGATCTTGTCGTCCGCCGTCACCGGTTCTTCGAACCAGGCGATATCGCAATCGGCGACGCCCCGACAGAACCGCTTCGCCTCGGCGACATTCATCGTGCCATGCGCGTCGCACATGATATCGATATCGTCGCCCAGCCCGGCCCGCGCGGCGCGGACACGGGCGATGGAATTCTTCACCTCGCCATCCCCCGCCCCGACGCGCATCTTCACCGCCTTGAAATTGCCGCTGTCGATGAAGCCCTGAAGTTCGGCGGCGATCCGGTCCGCCGGCGCCCAGCCGCCCGATGCATAGGCCGGCATCCGTTCGTGGCGCCGCCCGCCCAGCAGCCGCCAGACCGGCGCGTTGAGCGACTTGCCCAGGATATCCCACAGCGCCATGTCGATGCCGGCAATGCCGCAGATATTCAGCCCCTGGCGCCCCAGCACCGGGAAGACATGGCCGCGGTCCAGCGCGAAATGGGCGCGGCTGCCGTTATACATCACGTCCCACAGCCGCGAGATATCGCGCGGGTCCTCGCCAATGATCTGGGGACCCAGTTCCTTTTCGATAATGGTGCCGAGTGCATGATTCGTGCTGGCGCTGCCCACCGCCGCCTTCGCCTCGCCATGACCGACCAGGCCGCATTCCGTCTCGACTCGCACCAGGGTCGTATCGAATGAGGAAATCCGGCCGAAATCGGTAACATGCTGCCGTTCGGGCGGTATCGGCACATGCAGCCAGGTCGCGGTGACGGATTTGATTTTCATGACGGCTCTCCCTGTTTGAAGACGGCAGACTAGCCACGCCTCCGGCCTCGCGCAATCGGCCCCTCGGATGCTATGACCTGTCCGGACACTCGTCAGATAGCGGCATGGGAGAGAAGTGAAATGAAAACAATCGCGGAACTGTACAAGGCCCGGTTCGGCATCGAGCGGGATATCGGCAGGGACATGAAGGCGGAAGGCGCCGTCGCCGGGATCCTCAATCGGCGCTCGATCCGCCGCTATACCGACGAGCCTGTTTCCGACGACCTGCTGGATGTCCTGCTGGCCTGCGCGCAGTCCGCCCCGGCGAAGTCCGACCTGCAGCAATATTCCATCATCGTCGTGACCGACCCGAAATCCCGCGAGGTCATCGGCGACTGGGAGGGCAAGGCGCCGGTCTTTTTGATGTTCTGCGCCGATAACCGCCGGATCCGGCGGCTGGCCGAAATCCGGGGGCACGATTACCAGAACGACAATATCGATACCTTCATGAACGGCTGCATCGATGCGGCGCTCGCCATGCAGTGCTTCATCAACGCCGCGGAATCGGTCGGGCTCGGCTGCTGCCCGATCAGCGGGGTCCGCAACCGGATCGAACTGATGTGCGAATTGCTGGCGCTGCCGGACGGCGTCTTCCCGATCTGCGGGCTCACCGTCGGCTGGCCCGCGGTGCCAGGATTTATATCGATGCGTCTGCCGCCGGCCAGTGTCGTACACCGCGACAAATACGACGATTCCAGCCTGGAGGCGGAAACCGACGCCTATGACAGGCGGCGCCACGCCATCTACGCCATTCCGCCGGAAAAGCAGCGCCACACGGACAAATACGGCGCGCTCGACTTCTGCGGCTGGTCGGAGAATGCCACCCGTCAGTTGTCCCTGCCGGAACGCGCGGGCTTCAAGGCTTTTTTGAATTCACACGGTTTCAGACTGGACTGACCCGCGCCGCGCCGATGGCCGGGCGCAGCAGGAAGCAAAGCGGTATCGTCAAAAAGATAACGCAACCGACAACCGCAATCGTCGCCGGTATACCGATGATATCGCCAAGCAGGCCATAACCCAGCGGCGCCAGGATTCCGCAGGCGGATCCCAGCGTGTAGAACAGACCAAAGGCCCGCGACTGCCGGTCGCCTTCCACCAGATCGCCTATGGTTCCATACAGCACCGACGAGGTGCCGTTCAAGGCGACTCCGATAAACGGCAGCAGGAAGAAGGACCAGGGGCTGGGCAGGACCAGCGTCAGCAGGATGCCCACGCCCGTGGCGATTTCCGTCACGACGACCGTGCGGATGACGCCGATCCGGTCGGCCAGGTAACCGCAGGCCAGCTTACCGACCATGCCGCCCGCGAAGACCATGACCACCGCCATCGCCGCCCATCCTTCCGGCACGTCGCGGGCGATCATCAGGAAGGCGAGAAAGGTCAGGAATCCGCTGCGCGTCACGCTGTCCAGCACCGCGATACCGCATAATGCGGAAAACCCGCTGCGGTCCCGGATGCCCCAGCCCTGCCGCACCGGCAACGCCTCATGATCATGTCGCCGGGCGGGCGCGCCGGCGGCGCCGAGCGCACCGAGCGATACAAAGACGGCCAGGCCAACCGCTATTCCCGTACCGCCCGCGACAAGTACGGGCACGTTCCAGGCGAATCCGGCGCCGATCATCAGGCTGGTGAAACCGGCAAAGGCGATCTTGCCGACATCGCCAAAGAAATTATACGTGCCCAGCGCGCCGCGGCGGCCGCCGCCGTCATAGGCGCCGGAAATCAGCGACGAACAGAGCGGATGCTGTACCGCATTGCCACATCCGGCCAGGAACAGGAACGTCAGCAGGGTCAGAAACCCGGAGGACAGGCCGAGCAGCAGGAAGGCGACGCCGCTGCAGATGGTGCCAAGCGCCAGCATGCTGCGCTCGCCAAGCCGTTCGGACAGGATTCCCGCCGGCAGCTGGAAAATCGACATCGCCGCCTTGTTGGCCGCCCGGATCATACCGACTTCGGCAAAGGACAGGCCGAAGGTCTGCGCCAGCAGCGGCAGCAGCGGGTACAGCATGTCCACCATGCCGTCATGCTGGCTATGGGCCAGGTTGCAGGTGACGAGAATCCGGCGGCGCCGGCTGCGCCCCTCCGCCACGACTGTCATTCGGTCATGCCGTCATGCGGTCACCACGGGACCGTTCGCAACCTTGTGCCATTCGGTATCCACCTTCGAGCCGTCATCGAAGCGCAGCATCAGGCATTCCGCCTGTTCGTCCAGCGCCGTGAACGGATGATGCCAGACATCGGGATTATAGGTAATCCCCTGATTTACATCGCCGTGGAAGGCCAGCAATTCACCCGTGACCGGCTCGCCGTTTTTATCCGACGGCGCGACCAGCACCAGATAGCGTCCCATATTGAAGGGTACGAAGGTCTGCGACGAATACCGGTGAATTTCCAGCGCCTTGACCGTAAAGGGCATGGGTGACGGCGCGAAATACGACATGCAGGCGTTCATCTGCGCATTGTTCCGGCGATTTTCCATCCGGGCGACAAGGCTGTCGCGGGTGCCCGGGGAGCCGCCTTTGCCGGCGGGGAAGACATGGCCGTATGGCGCGAAGGCTTCCGGCGTCAGCGGCTGCGCCGTCAGCGTCTGCGCGCCGCTGGGCGGTGCGGTGAATTTGCGATTCGGCAGCGCCGCGGCATACATGGCCAGCGCCTCCTCAAGCGTCCGGTTCGGGTCTATGGTTTCCCGGGTTTCCCGGGCAATCGGCGTCTGATCCAGCAGCGTGAAGACCTCGCCCGCCGCCTGGTGAAATCCCGTCGGCAGCCCGGCACGACCGAAGGTCGCGGCGATTTCAGCCATTTCACCGATCCACCGTCCCGCATCGACGGGCAATCGCGGCACCCAGCGGCGCATCTCCGCCTCGACATCCGGACGGCTGCTCTTCAGTTCCGCCAGCAGGACATCGGAGAGCCCCATGACTTCGCCCGTGACCAGGGCAGCGGTATAGAGCGTCCACGCCCCTTTGGTGGTCGCGGCGAAGCACATTTTCAGGACCGATGCACGGCCGATTTCGGGACCGAGCGGCCGCACTGCGATGTGCTCGCTGGCCAGCACGTCCATGACTTCGGCATCGGGGCCGCTGACATAAAAACGGGTCGCAAGCGCCGTCCGCCCGGGCGGTGAACCGACGATGCCCGCATCGATAAAGGACGCGCCCGCCGCCGTGATGATTTCCGCGGTTTTCAGTGTCGTGCCGGTGGAAACCGCATTGCAGTCCGCGTAATACGGTTTGCTGCCCGCGGTCTTCATCGCGGCGCCAACCAGCTCCGCCGTGGCGATGGCCGCGGCGGGCGGCATGATGGAAAGGATCAAGTCCGCCTCCGTCACCAGGGATTCGAGCGACGGCATGTCCTCGATCCCGGCGATTTCGGATAATTTTCGAGTACGGTCGCTGCGACCGGCGAGGCAAGTGATCACGCGCAGCCCGTGCTTGCGGAGCGCGATGCCGACATTATGCCCCATATCGCCCGGGCTCAAAATCGCCACTGTCCTGATGGTCATGGATAATGCTCCCCTTTTATGCCTGCGGGTTTACCGTTCAAACGGGCAGCATACCGCAGCCGGCGGGGAAGTGGCTACAAGGGGATCATGCGGCGCGCTTTGCGGGGAAGCGCAATGTGATCGTCGTGCCCTCGTCGACGACGCTATCCAGCGTGAAGGTGCCGCCATGCAGTTCGACGAGGGACTTCGCCATGGGCAGGCCAAGTCCGGTGCCGCGATGGGTCGTATCGCGTGCGGTACCTTCCACCTGTTCAAAAGGCCGCATGACACGTGCGATGTTCCGCTGGGCGATGCCGATTCCATTGTCCTTGACCACGACCATGATGTCGCCGGTTCTGTCCTCCCGGAAAAGCGAAATGCCGATTTCACCGCCGGAGGGCGTGAACTTGACCGCATTGGACAGCAGGTTCAGCAAGATCTGGCGGATCATCCGCGTATTTGCGCGCATGTTCGGAATATCCGCTGCAATATCGAGGCTCGTTTTCAGCCCGGCTTCTTCCGCCTGATCCGCGATCATTCGCATGCAGACTTCGACGGAATCGCGCAGGTCGACGACGTCCTCGACGAATTCAAGCTGCCCCGATTCAATCTTGGACAGGTCGAGGATATCGTTGATCAGTTCCAGTAGGTACTGGCCGCTTTCCCGCACATCCTTGGCGTAGCCGACATACTGTTCGGAACCCAGCGGCCCGACCAGCTGCGACTCCATGATTTCCGCGAAACCAATGATCGCGTTCAGCGGCGTCCGCAACTCGTGGCTCATATTCGCCAGGAACTCGCTTTTCGCCTGGCTTGCCGCGCGGATATCCCGCATCGTCGTGAGCAGGCTGACCTCCACATCGCGATGGCGCGATACTTCGCGTTCCAGTTCGGTGTTGCGGCTTTTCAGCTGATTCAGTTGCGCGCGCGTCACCGTTTTCTCAGCGTCGCTTTTGGCGGTGGCGGATCTCCCCGCGCCGGTGGTTTCCGGGGTTGCCGATGCCGCTTTCGGCCGGGGCGTGTTACGCGACCTGTTTTCGATCAGTTCCATAAGCTGGAACACCGATGACTTGATGGCGTCGAGGCGTTCATCAGTGCGCGCGATCCGCCCGCTCAGTTCCTCCACTTCAGGGTTGACCGGACGGCCGGCCCCCGGCGGCGATTCCGCGCCGGTCTCGTCGGCGTCGCGGTATCCGGCGGCGAGAAGACGGTGGATGGCCGACAGTTCCCGAACAAGCGGCCCCACGGCTGACGAACTGCTACCCTGAGAGGCAACGATGACGTCCAGCGCCTTACTGAGCTGCATCGCCTCATCCAAGAGGCGATGCATGCCGGTCGAGGCCTGCCCGGGTTGTTTTCGCTCAGCCACTCTATTTCGTATCCCATCAACTCGATCACTCGTTTCGCATGGCGGAACGAATTCCGGGCGACACCTTATTTGACGCGCGGTTTTCCGCGTCGCCCAAATGGATGAACTGCCGTTGCAGGGTAATTGAGGATCGAAGCTGCTACTCCTTGCGCCATTTTCCGGACCATCGGCGAGCCGCGTTTCCGATGCCGGGAACCTGCGGCCACCACCTTCGCCGATGTAGTTATCGGACGTCGGCGCGGCACGGCCAAATGAAAAATTTTATATTTAATTTCATATAGTTATTGCAGAATTTATATGCAAATTCTAAATTGGAATTTAATCCTTCGACAATAAAGTAATTGTCGCTACAGGGATAGTAGGGAATAACGCCGACACCTTTCCGGCACAGTGTCCGGCTTGCAGAACAAGCGCCAGATATTTTTTATTAAAATGCAAACTTTCATCACAGAAATAGCAGATTTTTCTAATTAACCAGATTAATTAACAAAATTAACCAACTGTCATGATCCGCCACAACCGTATCTATCTTACAGAAAGTAAAGCACCGTCACAGGTGTGAAGGGAACCTGTCGCGGTTCCCTTCAAACCGGATGTGCTGTAGAATAGGATGCTTCGCTTAGTTGAACGGCTGTAAACAAATAATGCAGAAAAACCGGAACGGGAAACATGACCACCTCCAGAAAGTCTTTCCATCCCATTGACACACATGTTGGCAAACGCCTTCGCATCCGGCGCAAGATGCTGTCGCTGAGCCAGACGATGCTCGGCGAATCCATTGGACTCACGTTTCAGCAGATCCAGAAGTACGAGCGCGGCGCCAACCGGATCGGCGCCAGCCGGCTCTTCGAACTGAGCGAAGTTCTGGATGTGCCTGTTTCCTATTTTTTCGACGACCTCCCGGCCGACATTGCGCAGGCGACGAGTCCCGACGCCAGGGAGACGGGCGACCTTGGCACATTAACGGAAGACGCGCTGTTCGAACCGGTATCGGTGGATCTTCTGCGCGCCTACAGCTCAATCGATGACCCGCAAACCCGCAAATCGATGTTCAATCTCGCCAAGGCGCTGGCCAAGGACACGCCTTTGGCGGATAGCACGCCGAAAAGTCCGGATCAAAGACGCAAGCGGTCAGCCTGACGGCGCATCGCCCGCTGCTCGGGCAGCCTCCCGGCGCACCAGCCTTCCCAGGAGTGCAAATTCCTTGGTCGTCCCGGGGATATCCCGGAGGGCGCGTTCCGTCGCGTAAAAATACTCCCGGCAGGTGCCGAATACCCCCTCTGCCAGGGCAATATGGCGCGCGGCTTCCGCCGGCGCCAGGTCGCCGGCAAATTGCGGGTGTCGCCGGTTGACAATGAAGGCCAGCGCGGTCGCGGGGCCGTCATCCGTGATTATGGCGACCCGTTCGGGATCGTAGACGCCGGTCCACATTTCACGCTCCCACAACGCCTCCAGAATCTCGCGATGCGCGACTGCCGACAGCCGGATCAGAACGCCACCGCATCGCGCCCCCGCGTCGCGGCGCAGCCCGAGACCGAGTCCCGGTAATTCCGGAGTCCCGCGGGCATGCGCTGTCCAGACGCAGAATGAGCGCCGGTACCCCGGCAATAATGCATTTGATCGGTCAAAATTCCGGTATGCCGCATCCCACATGAGGGAGCCGTAAACGAATACGCGGATTTCGTCCTCCCCCCTTGCCAGTATCGCATCGAGACTCTGCCGCCGTACCTGCGCCGTCAGCGGCGCGAAGGGCCCCACCCGGCGCACACCTAATACCCGACCGGTGGGGGCAAAAACGGAGGACAGGTCGAACGCGCCAACCGTCGCGTCCTATTCCGCGGTTCCCGGCACCGGCACCGCGACCTCACTCGGCCCGGCGACGGCATCCGGTCGAAGAATTATTTCATCGGCGGAAAATTCGGTCAGATCCTTGGTCAACCGACCGAGGAAGATCTGCTCGTTATTCGCGCGATAGACATTGACCTTGGCATTGAAGACGGAATGCTGAAAATTATGTTTGTCGCTGAACCGGTAGCGGCAGATATTGAATTTCCCGCCGGCTTCGGCATGACCGGTCAGGTAGCACTTTATTCCGGACACTTTTTCCCGGGACAGGTTTACATCCTTGAATTCAATCAGGCGTTTCTGCGCCTTTTCCAGAAAGGCTACCGCGTCATAATTTTCCATGTCCGTATTCACGCCTGCCCCGGCTCCTGAGGTGACTTTGAAGTCACCGATCAGAATCTGGTTCTGCAGCGCAATTTCAACCATCCGGGCCAGTTGGATCGTCGCGTTACCGACGATATAGCTGCCGGTGCCCGGTCGGGCGCCTTCCGCCAGAAAATATTCAAAGCAGTCACCGACATGAAATCCCGTCCGCAATACCGGGACCGTCGTCGCAATCCCCTTGCGCTGCCCCAACGAGTTGTCGGCGAGCACGAGCATCAGAAAACAGAATAGGTCGATATTCGCATCGACTCCCTCGGCCCGGTTCCAGACATAGAAACCGTCGCCTGTCGTCGAATGGCACAGCGATACATCCAGCTTGTTCTCGACCGTCCGCTGATAGGCGACGTTGATGGAATAGGACAGACTGTTCAGCGCCGTAACCTGTTCGAGCGGCGAATACCGCGAAAACCCCACGATATCGAAAAGGACGACCGCCTTGTTCGCAAGCTTGGTAATGCCAAAACGCCGGGTCAGGTATTCCAGCGCCCGCGTGCCGATGCTGTTGCTGCGGATGGCCGGCGGAATGACGATCCGGTACGGTTCGATTTCACAGATATCCGAAATCAGCGCCAGTTCCTTGCTGCTGCGCTGCATCGCACCGACCAGTATTTCCTCATGGTTATTGAAAAGGTTGGGCAGCAGGTATTGCGGCACCGCCAGAACATCCAAGCCTTCATCCGTGGGACTCCACGCGACAATGGCGTTGCGACCGAGACGCCACAAACGAATCAGTTCGTCATCGACAAACCTCAGATATTGTCGTGAAATCTCCAACGCCACTTTAAACTGGCCCTTGCCTACCCTGTAACAGTATGATTACTAGTCATAAATTGCACCCGCATTCAAGCTTCAAATCGCAGTTGCGGCCACCGTCACCCACACCCGGTCAAACGCGGCATGATTTAAGTTGTATTCGGTTAAGGAACAGGAAAGCCGAATGCCAGATTCGTCATCAGAACGCGCCGCATTGAAACGCGCCGCCATGAAACGAAACGTCGTCCTGGGGGCGTCGCTGCTATTCATGCTCATCGGTACCGGCAGCGTTTATTTCCTGGTCGTCGCCCTCAAACTGATCAGTGCCGAATTCGACTGGCCGCGCGCCGTGCCGTCGCTTGCCTATTCCCTGCAGTATTTCGGCGCGGGCATCGGCGGCGTCTTCATGGGGTACTGGCTGGACCGGACCGGCATGACCATGCCGGCGGTAACCGGCGCCGTAATGATCGGCATCGGCGCCATGCTGACCAGTATCGTGACGAATGAATGGGAACTTTACTTTATCTACGGCGTGCTGATGGGCTTCCTCGGCCGCTCCGCGCTGTTCTCACCGCTGATGGCCAATATTACCCGCTGGTTTGAGCACAACAAGAGCATGGCCGCCGGCATGCTGGGCTCGGGACAGGCGTTGTCCGGCGCCATCTGGCCGCCGATATTCCAGTACTTCAATGACACAATCGGCTGGCGGCAGACCTCATTCTGGTACGGCGTGTTCGCGCTGGGCACGATGCTGCCGCTGGTTCTCGTGCTGCGCCAGAAACCGCCGGCGGCGCTGGCGGCACTGGCGCCTGCCGCACCGAGGGCTTCCGGCCCCGCCGAACCAGGACACACCGCCCCGGCGCCGCGTGCGCCCCTGTCACCGCGCGCAATGCAGGTGACATTGTCCATTGCGTCGATCGGGTGTTGCATCGCCATGTCGCTGCCCCTGGGCCACGTGGTATCGCATGTCAGCGACCTCGGCTATTCTCCGGCGCGCGGCGCGGAAGTCCTGTCGATCATGCTGGCATGTGCGGCAGTGAGCAGCTTCTTCGGCGTCGGTTTCCTGGGCCGCCGGCTCGGCGGTTTACGGGCGATTTTCATATTTTCCTCCGCGCAGGCGTTGTTCCTCGCCACGCTGGCATTCGTGGACAGCCTCACCGCCATCTATATTATCGCGGCGCTGTTCGGACTGGGGTATGGCGGCATCTTACCCCTTTATCCCGTTATCATCCGCGAATTCCTGCCGGCATCGGAAGCCGGAAGGCGGACCGGGATTGTCATCCTGTGCGCCGGCGGCGGCATGGCGCTGGGCGCCTGGGTCGGCGGTTATGTTTTCGACCTGACCGGTTCGTACGATACGGCATTCCTGATTGGCGCGGCTTTCAATGTCGGGAACCTGGCGATTATCGGAAGCCTTATTCTGCGAACGAGGCAGCAGGCCGTCTTCGCCTGAACTCCGCTCAGCGGCGGGCGAAATTTGCCGCGTAAATATCGCCGATGCCGTATACGCGCGCGAAGGACTTCGCCCAATTCAGTGCGTCCTCGAAGCTTTCGTCGGAATCGAACGGGTTCTTCTGAAACGATATCTCGCCGCCCGCCAGCCGGTAACGGCAAATGACATTGGTGACGATTTTCCTGGGATCGACAGGATGCGGCACCGTCAGTACCCGGATATGGTTCCCTGAATCGCCGGGAAATCCGGTGGCTGGATCGACCAGATGTATTTCCATTCCACCCCTCACAGATCATTGACACAGCAGTGTCGGGACGCAGCCGACACAAGCCGGAAGATCGCTAAAAAGCGTTAACCGACTGTTAACGGTAAACCCGGCAGGCGCCTCTTGCGGGCCTCTCAGACCGGTGCCGTTCGGTACGCCGTACATCCGCCGCCCGACCAGAAATGGGCACGATCTTCCGACATGTGCCACGAAATTTTCAGTATATTTAGTTGAAATTCGATTTAATATTTTTCATTAATTTAAATGAAATAAATATACCTATTAACTTATTTTAAATTAATAAAAAATATTTGTTACTTAGATAAGTTTTGGTTATTGCTTGGTATATACCAGAGGAAAATTGCAACATGATCGTAACCTTGTACAATCATATGAATTGCCTTCCTGCGGACCTGGGGGATCATGTTTTTGTCTTTACGGGCCGCGCGTTCGACCCAGACGGAGAACCCGAAGGCATCATTACCGTCGCGAGTTGCAGCTATCGCGTGGGCGAGCAACTGGTCAGCTTTCGGCGCAATATGGAAAGCGACTCGCAACGTTTTGAAAATACGCTGAAATGGGCGGTCAAATGCGCCGCCACCTTCGGCATTGAGAATATCCATGCCGTGTTCGAACTGAACCGGCCGATCAGCGCCCGGTACCTCGAAAAGATCTGTCCCGACGGCGTCGTCGATTTGCGGCCGCGCGCCGCTGCCCTCTGCGAGGCCCGCGCGCCGGCGGCGAACACGCGTCCGCGCGGTCAATCCGGCGCCATGCTTCCGCGACGACGCCTCGTATTCCGCAACCACAACCGAACGATCAAATCCGCCCGGCCATTCTTCAAATCCTGATCGCTTTCTCGTCGATCAGGTCTTCAGCGACGCCACAAGCGCCAGCACCGCGCGCGCCTGCTTCAGGTGCGGCATATCGATCATCATGCCGTCGATCCCGATCGTACCGGCCCCGGGGTTCCGGTCGAAGGCATCGACGATACGCTGCGCATGGGCGATTTCTTCCGCCGTCGGCGTAAACGCCCGGTTGATCGGCGCCGACTGGTCGGGATGGATCGCCATCTTGCCGAAGAAGCCGGACCGCCGCGCCTGCCCCGCTTCTTCCTCCAGCCCCTCGATATTTCGGAAATCGGTAAAGACCGTATCCACCGGCATCACCTCGGCCGCGCGGCAGGCGGCGAGGCACAATGTCCGGGCCAGCAGATAGGGGCCGTCATAACTGCCGTCGGGTAGCCGGTTGTTGCTGGCGCCGAGCGCCGCCGCCAGGTCTTCCGCGCCCCAGGTCATGCCATACAGCCGGTCGGTCGCGCCGATAAAGGTGTTCAGCGTGAACAGCGATTTCGCGGTTTCCGTCGCTACCGCCAGAATTCTCGTCGACCCGATCACCAGACCGTCCCGGGCTTCCAGCGCCGACAGGGCGTTCGCCAGGGCCACGGCATCCTTCGCCGAATAGGTTTTCGGCAGGACGATTCCGTCCGGCGCGCCGGTCATCACCGCCGCGAGGTCCGGCATTGCCTTGTCCGTGTCCAGCGGATTGATCCGCACCCAGAGCTGCTGTTTCGTCCGGTCGGCGCGCGCGGACAGGTACTCCGCCACCATGCCCCGGGCCACCGCCGTACGGTCCGGCGAGACCGAATCCTCCAGGTCCAGGATCAGGGCATCGGCTTCGTTGGTGATCGCCTTTTCCATTTTCCGTTCGCTGTCGCCGGGAACGAAAAGCATTGAACGCAGGGTCATGCGGCTTCCTTTTTCTTCATGAAGGCGGAGCGCACGCAGAAAGCGACTTCCTCGTCACGCTGGTTGAAGGACCGGTGTTCGAAGACGACGACGCCGGCATTGGGCCGGGATTTACTGTCGCGCTTGTCGATCACCGTGGTGGTGGCGCGCAGGGTATCGCCGTGAAATACCGGCTTGGGAAATTTCACATCGGTCATACCCAGATTGGCGATGGTCGTGCCCAGGGTCGTATCGTCCACCGAGACGCCGATCATCAGTCCCAGCGTATACAGACTGTTGACCAGCCGCTGCCCGAATTCGGTTTTCTTCGCGAACTCTTCATCCAGGTGCAGCGGTTGCGGGTTGTGCGTCAGCGCGCTGAACAGGACATTATCGTACTCCGATACCGTTCGCGTGATCGCATGTTCGAAAACATGCCCGATCTCGAACTCTTCGTAATACAGGCCTGCCATCAAAATCGCCTTTCTGCCTTGTTTCCTGGATATATCCTTTAACGGTGCCGCGCCGCGAATGCTTCGGCCGCCGTCTTAGCAACGCCCATCCTTTTGCCTGTAGCCAGTGTTACGGGCTGTATCCGGTTTCCATTTTCGCGGCATGTATCCGATCCGTTACTATGGCAAACCGATCCGTATTGCGAAACAGGGAGCAAAGAGGGAAACCCATGGACAAAATCGCGCAAAAAGCGAAAGCCGAGGCCTTCCTGACCCTGCATCACGCGCCGGAGATCCTCGTCCTGCCCAATTGCTGGGATGCGGGCAGCGCGCTGATCCTGGCGGAAGCGGGCTTTCCCGCCATCGCCACCACCAGCGCCGGGATTGCCTTTTCACGCGGTTTCGCCGATGGGCACCGGATCAGCCGCGCGGAAATGGCCGCCGAGGTAAAGCGATGCGCCGATGCGGTTTCCATTCCCGTTTCGGCGGATATGGAGGGCGGATACGGGCAGACGCCGGACGACGTGGCCGAAACCGTGCGCCAGGCCATCGCCGCCGGCGCAATCGGCGCGAATATCGAGGACGGCGTCTATGACGTGGGTACCGCGAAACCGCACCTGCTGGATCCGGCGCTTTGCGTGGACCGCATCCGGGCGGGGCGCGAGGTCGCGGATGCGCTGGACATCCCCTTCGTCATCAATGCCCGGGTCGACGTCTACCTGATCGCCGGCGGCGAACGGACAGGTGCGATGTTCGAAGACGCCGTCGCCCGCTGCAATGCCTGCTATGCCGCCGGCGCGCGCAGTGTCTATATCCCCGGCATCGCGGATGCGGATCTGATCGGGCGGCTGGCGCAGGCGGTCGAGGGGCCGCTCAACATCCTCGCCGGGGCGACTACGCCGCCGACGGCCCGACTGCAGGAACTCGGCGTCGCCCGCGTCTCCATCGGCGGCAGCCTCGCCCGCGCCTGCCTGAAACTGGTGCAGCACGCGGCGGCAGAACTGCGCGATGGCGGCACATTCGGGTATGCGAAGGACAGTTTTTCAAACGCGGAACTGAACCGGCGGTTCGAACCGTAACGGTCTGGACGATCAGACCGGTTCAAATCTTCCAAGGCGCGCTTAGCCACCAAGAATCGCTGAAATATCCATCCGCTCGTGCAGGACCCTGACGATCAGAATTCGGGTCATTTTCTGAGCGATATACGATCAGGTGGTTGCCATACCGACATAGCCGGACAGGTGGATCGAACTCATGGCGCTCCGGGGCGATCTCCGGATTCCCGGCCAGATTCCGGAACAGCATTTCCATGTTGGATAGATAAATACGGCGCTGCACGCGTCCCCACAGCGCCTGCGTATAACGACCGATTTCGCGGATATCGTCTCGCGCCTGCCTGCTGACACGAAACTCGGACATTAGACGCTATCGAGTTCCGCCTGGATCGCCTCCATGCTGAAATCCTCCGCGACGCCACTTTCCAGCCCTTCGGTAATCAGGGACTGTAGCTGTGCTATCTGCGCCGCGCGTTCCTGGTCCCGGCGGATCAGATCGCGGACATAGTCGCTCGCATTGCTGTAGCGTCCGGTCTGCGCCTGCGCTTCCACCCACAGCTTCATCGGGTCGGGCAGGGAAACATTCATCGTGGCCATAATACCATCTCCTTGACCGGAGAATACCATTTGACAAAATTTGCCAACAATTTCCGCCCCGAGCCCTACAGCACCTTGTCCGCGCGGAACTTCGCGATCTCTTCGGCGCTGTAGCCGGCGTCGGCGAGAATTTCATCCGTGTGCTGGCCGATGGTCGGCGGCGGGCGGTCGATGCTGCCGCCGCCATGCGCCATCTTGAAGCCCGACCCGATCATCGTCATCGGCCCCTTCGGCCCGTCGACCGTCTGGAGCACGTCGCGGTATTCCAGTTGCGGATGCGCGACGGCTTCGTCGATGGTGCGGACGCTGGCGCAGGGGGCGCCGCCCTCCTCCAGGATTTTCTCCCAGGTCTGGGCGTCGTTCTCGCTCAGCGCGTCCTCGATGATTTCCCGCATGGCCGGCTCGTTCTCGATCCGTGACGGCCAGTCCCGGAAGCGCGCGTCCTCATAAAGTTCCGGCCGTTTCAGGGTGTTGGCCAGTTTGATGTACTGGCCCTCATTGTTCACAGCCAGCAGCAGGTACCCGTTTTTCACCCGGAACAGGTTGGCCGTGGGCTTGCGGCTGATCGCCTGATTGCCGAACTGGCGCTGCCGGTGCCCCGCGACCGTGTAATCGACCACCGTCGGCGACAGGAAGCTGAGCGTTGAATCGAACATCGCCACATCGACCAGCTGCCCCTTGCCCGTGTGGGTGCGCTGGTAGATCGCGCTGGAAACGGCAAAGGCCGCCGTCATGCCCGTCAGCGCATCGCAGACCGCGAAGCCCGCGCGCAGCGGCCCGTCCCCTTCATGCCCGGTAATCGACATGACGCCGCTGAGCGCCTGAATCTTGCCGTCATAGGAGGGCGCGTTTTTCTGCGGCCCTTCCCGTCCAAATCCGGAGACGCCGCAATAGATCAGCCGCGGATTGATCTTCGACAGGTCGTCATAGCCGATACCGAGCCGGTCCATGACGCCGGGGCGGAAATTTTCCATCACCACATCGGCATCCGCGACCAGCCGCTTGACGATTTCCACCGCTGTCGGGTGCTTCAGATCGAGGGTCAGGTTGCGCTTGTTGGCGTTGACCGCCATCCAGGATGGCGCCATGCCCATATCCGCCCATTCCCTGCTGAGCGGGGTAAAGCGGGAATCCTCGCCTTCCGGGCGTTCGACCTTGATGACATCCGCCCCCAACAGGGCAAGCTGGAAACTGCTGAACGGGCCGGCGAAGACCTGGGTAAAATCCAGGATCCTCACGCCCGAGAATGGTTTGCTCATGGGTACCCGGTTACTCCGCTGCGTTGCTCCCGATGCCTTCGGCTTCCCGTTTCCTGCGGGCGATTTCCTTCTGTTCGTCGAACGCCCGGCGGCGCTTTTCAAGTTCCTCGGGCGATATCCGTTCCAGATTACTGAAATCCAGCTTCCAGTCCGGATCGTTGCTCCAGCGCTGCGGCGACTGAACCGTCGTACGCGGCCCGGGCGCGGTCTCCAGCACCTTCAGCGCCAGTTCCAGCGTCGCGGCCTGCGATGCCGGATCGTTCGGCTTGCCCGCCGCATTGCCCAGCGGAAAGTCGCTGAACAGAAAACGCGGCACGCCGACAAATTCGACGATATCCTTGGCGCAGCCCATGATGACGGTGGGAATGCCGTGTTCTTCGAGGTAGCGGGCAACCAGACTCACGGTCTGGTGGCACACCGGTCAGGTAGCGACAATGACGGCCGTATCGGCCCCGTCCTCGCGTATCCGTTCCAGCAGTTCGACGCAGTCCTGTTCGACCGTTGTCTTCTGGCTGCGGTTGGTCGGCGCCCCGTAGAAGCGCTTCGACACCGCGCCGATCCGTCCGGCCGCCGCCGCATCGTGCAGCGCCGCCAACGGAAACCAGCTGTTCATGTCTTCTGCAGTGGTGTGCAGTCGGTCATAGCCGATATGGGAAATCCGCTGATCCGGCACATGATCCGTCGTGTCGGTATAGACCCGATAGAACTTGGCGGCGGAATTGTAGGCCGCGCCCGGTCCCTGATCGCCCTTGTCCGGCTGGTACGGCGCTGACGTCGTCACCAGGGCCACGGTCGATTCCGACAGCGGCTTCTTCAGCGGCGTGAACGGCACATCGACATAGTTCGCCCAGCGGTATGGTTTTTCGTAACCCAGCGCCAGGTAATAGTCCCTGATCCGCTGCCGATAGGGGATCGGCGTATCATGCTCGGCGGCAAAATCCAGCGCATCATCCAATGCGGTCATGCGGAATCCTTTCAACAACATATTCCATAACGTTCATATAACAGAAGTATCAGACGCAGAAAACATCCAGCAGCGACGGCACGAAATCGTTCATCAGCGTGATCTTCTTGCGCCTGATGCGCCATTCATCGTCAATTCTTACCAGGCCATGCTCGTAGCGTCCGAAGAAGACATGCTGGGTCTTGTTGCGGATCATATAGACATGGCAGGCGAAGGCGGATTTTACCGTCATCGCGCACCCGGTCGCTGCACCGTCCAGAACCATGTTGCTGACCTGGTGCGATGTGCGCGGCATCGGGGTCAGCGCCGCCGCCTGCCCCGACCGGATACGCCAGACCCGGTCCTCCAGCCCGCCGCGGGCCCTGAAATAGAACATCGAGATTTCCCGGTCCGGGTCGGCGGAAAGCGTATCCTCGCTAAGCCAGCTTGGCGCCCAGAACTCGCAATCCTCGCAGTACAGCGCGATCCATTCATCCCAGCGCCGCTCATCGAGATACAGCGCCTCGCGCGCCAGCAGGTCCGCGCCCGCGCGCAGCAGGTCCATCTGGTCCAAAACCGTCACTCCGCGGCGAGCGGCAAGGCGCCGGACAGCCGCTTCACCCATTCCTGATAGGCGGAATGGTAACTCACCTCGTTCTGCATGGCGTATTTACCCACCATGCTGGCGACCGGCGAAATGCCCAGTTCCCGCGCGTGTTCGTTGGCGCCGGGTTGCAGGGCGGTGATGCCGCGTTCGAAGCATTGCAGCCAGTCGTCATCGGCGCTGACAAACCCGGCCTGACAGTCCTCATACACGATCGTGTCGTCCGGCGTCGCCAGTCCGGAGACATTGAAGAAATCCTCGTGCTGCCGGATCCGGGTGTAACGCAGGTCATCCGCCTCCCCGACGGGCGCGAGGCTGTACATCACCATCTCGGTCTTGTCGACGGCGAGCGGGGTGATCGTGCGCAGCACCAGCGAGGTCGAATCCGCGATCTGCAGGTTCGGGAAAATCGTCAGATTGCGCGCCCGCACCATCCATTTCGCCCGGACCTCCCCGACCCGTGCCGTCACTTCCTCGATCTCGCCCCAGAGCGGCTGGGTCTCCGGGTTGGGCTGGTCCGCCCACATCACCGCATGGCCGTTGCCCAGGTTGAACATGCCGGCCGGCATGGCGAAACGGCGCTGGAAATTCGGCGAGGTCACCTGCCGGTTGGCGCTTTTGCCCGCTTCACGCTGGTTCACGATATTGACGAAGCTGCGATGGGTCGACGTCAGGTGATAGAAATCGAGGCTGTTGTCGAGCTGCAGCTTCCAGTTTCCGGCATAGGTGTAGTTGGTGCGGCCGGGCACCAGTTCCATCCCGTCGCGACCCTGGTCCATGACCAGATCAAGGAACTGTTTTGCCTCGCCCAGATAGTCGGACAGTGACGGCACGTTCGGATTCAGGCTGACGAACAGCAGTCCCGCATAGCTGTCGAACCGCGCCACGGGCAACAGGTCATGGTCGCAGGCGTCGAAAGATTTGGCATAGCCGCCCGCCTTGCGGTCCTTGATGTCGAAGTTCTTCCCAGAGGAATCATAGGCCCAGCCGTGATAGTCGCAGACATGGTACTTCTTGTTGCCGCGCTCCACATGGCAGATCGCGGCGCCCCGGTGGCGGCAGGTATTGTAGAAACAGTGCAGCACGCCATCCTCGTCGCGGGACACGATGATGGAGCGGCGCCCGATTTTCGTGCAGAAAAAATCGTTCGGTTCCGGGATCTGGTTTTCCAGGCAGACATAGACCCAGCCGCCCTCGAATATCCGGCGTATTTCCAGATCGAACAGGGCCGCGTCGCCGAAAACGTCCCGATGGACCTTGAAGGTCCCGCTGTCCGGATCGTCGATGACATACCGCGCGGCATCGTCAAATCGCATGGCGTTCGCTCCGGGTCAGTCCTTGAACGAGGGGTCGAGGCGCTCGGCGAGCCGCAGGCAGGCGGCCCAGTCCTTGCCCCCCTTCAGAAAATTGCCGCCGTCCCTGAACTGGCTGTGGGCGTAGTCGCAGGCAGCCTTGTCCGGCACCAGGTAATTGCCCTCGCCCGCCGACAGGGCCGCGATCTGCCCCTGACATGCCATTTCCAGCCAGTGATGGTTGACGACGCATTCGGCGACGCTTTCGCCGCAGACCAGCACACCGTGGTTGCGCAGCATCATCAGGCTGCCGCCTTCCAGATCGCGCAGCAGTTTCGGCGTCATGTCGTGGTCGAACTCGAAGCCTTCGAATTCGTGGTATTTCAACTCACCCCAGAACCGCATCGCATGCTGGTTGATCGGCAGCAGACCGAATTTATGCGCGGCCACGCCCATCCCGGCAATGGTGTGGGTGTGCAGAGTCGCGTTCAGGTCCGGTCGCGCCTTCAACAGACCCGCGTGGATGATCAGCGCCCCGCCCTTGATCTGTTTCACATCGGTATCGAGGATGACATTGCCGGCGAAATCGACCTTCAGGAAGGACGAGGCGGTGATTTCGGCAAACATCCAGTCCGTGCGCTTGATCAGCATATGATCCGGTTCGCCCGGCACGCGCAGTCCGAAATGGTTGTAGGTCATGTCGTTGACGCCGTAATGCGCCAGCACCCGGTGCCCGGCGGCCAGCTCTACGCGCGCCTGCCATTCTTCCGGACTGACCTGATCGCGAACGGATTTTCCCCTGGTTACCAGATGAACGGTCATGGCCTCTTCTTCCTCGCCGACTGCGGTGATCCGAATAGAAAACCCGCACCGTCCCGATGTCAAATTATCCGGCCGGCTTGCACCAGGAGCGGCGCTATTTCGGCACGAAGCGCTCGCCGATCGCCGGCCTGTTGACGCCCAGCCCCGGCAGTTCCCACACACCCGCGCCCGGCGGATTCAGGTCGCCGCTAATATTGGCGTCGATCAGAAAGGGTTTGTTGGCGGCAATCGCGGCCTGGATCGCATCGCCCAGATCGCCCGCCCGGTCGATGCTGACGCCCTCGACCCCCGCCGACCGCGCCATGGCGGCAAAGTCCGGATTGTAGGGCTTGCCGGTTTCCGGGTGGTGGAAATCGGTCGCCAGTTCGCGGCTTTCCAGATAGCCGCGCTGCAGCCCCCGGATCGACCCATAGGCGTAATTGTTCCAGACCACCCAGACGGCCGGGATATTGTACTCAACCGCCGTGCCGAGCACGTTCGCATGCATGAAGAACGCGCCATCGCCACAGACCGAAACGGCGGGCCGGTCGGGCGCGGCCAGTTTGGCGCCCAGCACGCCGGCGACGCCAAATCCCATCGGGCCAAAGCCCATGGAGCCGATCAGCGAATCCGGCCGGGTCGGTTTGCAGAACTGCAGCAGCCAGTTGTGATGCACACCGATATCGCTGACCAGGATCGCGTCTTCCGGCAGCGCCTTGTCGATTTCCACGGCCGCGCGCTGCGGATTGATGGGCGATGAATCATCGGTGAAGCCCGGCGCAATAAAGGCGTCCCATTTGGCGCGGTAGGTATCGATCTCCGCCAGCCATTTCCGGCTCACCGGAGTCGGTCCCCCGGAATATCCGCGCCGATCGAGTTCGCCCAGAATCTGGCGCAGGAAGGTGCGCACATCCGCCATCAGCCCCAGGGTGACCGGATAGTTGCGGCCGATTTCCTCCGGATCGATATCCACATGGATCAGTTTGGAGGGCGGGATTGTGAAGGAATAGCCCGGTATCCACGAACTGGACGTCCGGTCATCGAAGCGCACGCCAAGCGCCAGCAGCACATCGGCCTGACGGCAGGAATGGTTCGCCTGATAGGTGCCGCCGCGCTGTACGAGGCCCAGCGACAGCGGGTGCTCGACCGGCAGGGCGCCAAGGCCGCTCGCCGAGGACGCCACCGGAATCTGCAGCCGTTCGGCCAGCGCCTTCAGTTCCTCGGCGGCGCCGCCATAGCGCACCCCCTGCCCCACGACGATCACCGGCTTCTCGGCGGACAGCAGCATATCGACCGCTTTCTCGACGCCTTCGGGATCGGCGCCGCAGCGGCAGGAGATATTCGCGCTCCATTCCTTCGGATCCGGGGTTTCCGCGGCGGATTCCTTGAAGATATCGAAAGGCACGTCCAGCACCACCGGGCCGGGCCGGCCCGTGACCATCGTCTTCCAGGCCTGCCGCACCATCAGCGGCACCTGTTCGCCGCGGGTCGGCTGGTAGACGCGTTTGCAATAGGCCTGCACGGTGGACGGAAAATCGGCCTGATAATGGCGGTAGGTTTCCTGGAAGGCGCCCCGGTTGAACTGGCTGGTCGGCACATTGCCGGTGATCGCCAGGAACGGCACGGAATCGAAGAAGGCATTGGCGAGGCAGATCGGCATATTCGCCGAGCCGGGACCGCAGGAGGTGAAGGTCGCGGTCGCCTGGCCGGAGACGCGGTAATAGACATCGGCCATGAAGCCGGAGACGCTTTCATGATGGACGGAGATAGTCTTGATATCGTCCGACCGCTCGTACATCGCATCAATCAGCCCGATATTGCCGTGCCCGCAAAGCCCGAAGACATAGGGCACATCCTCGCGGATCAGATAATCGATGATAACCTGGCCGCCATTGAGCTCATTGCTGTCCGTCATGAAAATGTCCCCTACGTCATTGATATTCAAATATTTATCGGACCATTGCATGCACCTTCGCCGACAGACTGGGAACCGTAACGGGCGCGGCAGAACCGCACAACCCGATTTTGCGCCGTTCCATTTGAAACACCTGTTCCCGACCGCCACAATGATCCGTCGACCCTACCCTGCCGCCGCCGCATTCTGCTAGGCTTATCCCCGGACACAGACGGGGAGACAGGCTATGGCGCGGAAACTGGCATTCGGGATCACCGAAAAGGGCGTGAACCACCGGGGCGGCGAGTTCGAATTCGACCTCGACACACGGTTCCGCATGGTCAAGGAATCCGGCGTCTACGATTACTACGACAAGACGCCGCCCGCCGCTGAAGAAGCCGATTACCGTCGTGCGAGCGAGAAATACGACCTGCCGATCCGTGCCGGCGGCTGGTTCTATACGCTGGGCCGGGACGAAGCCCTGCTCGACGCCAATATTGCGCTCGGCGCACGACTCGGCAGCCGGGTCCACAACACCCAGATCACCATGCGCCACGCGGACGGACACCTGATCAGCAACGAGGAAGTTGCCGAGGCCTATCTGCGCGCCTATGAAACCGGCGAGAAAGCCGGCTGCCTGCCGTGCTTCGAAGTGCATGTAAACATGTGGTCGGAGCATTACGGACGGGTCAGCGAAGTCGCCGCACTGGTCGAGGCGCGGGGCATTCCCTACCGCATGACGCTGGATCATTCGCATGTGATCTTCAAGATCGACAATCCGGGCGAACAGGACATGCTCGATATGCGCCCCGATGTGGAATCCGGCAAGGTGGTGCTCGATCCTGGCAAGCCCGGCAATGTCTGCGACGAATGGATCAGCCGCGGCTATGTCTGGCACTGCCACGCCCGCGCCGCCGTGCCGAACAATCCGAAGAACATCTGGGGCAAGCATGAGGACGGCCGCATCGGCCGCGGCATCCAGTACCCCTTCTTCCGGCCCGCCCCCGGCGAGTGGCACAGCGACTGGTCCGAAGAAAAGCTGGAACCCTGGAAAGAGGTGATGCGCAAGTTGATGCGCCATCACGCCACCGCCGAAACCAGCCCGCTCGGCCAGATTTCCACCGAATTCATTCCCGGGCCGGATTACGGCATGGGCGCGAAATACTCGCTGTTCGAACACTCTGTCGCCTGTGCGACCTGGTTGCGGGAAACCTGGGCGCGGATTTCGGCGGAAACGGACGCCGCGGCAGCGGACTGATATCAGGCAGCCGGCGTCTCGAGCAGGCGCCGTTTCAGCCGATGCGCCGTCATCTGTTTGACGTGGCCGACCGCCTCGGAGCCGAATTTGTCTTCCAGCATGGCCAGATAGGCCGGGTTGGTGAAGTACCGGTCGAAGGCATGGTCGCGGAATTCAAGAACCTGACGGGCGCTTAGCGCCATGGTCGGCAACGGCATCGCGTCGTAACCGAGCTGCGAATAACCGATCCAGCCCGGCCCACCCGGATCGTCGGGAAGCGGCCATTTATTCGCCCTCGCTTCCTCGTAAAGCGGGGAGCCCGGATACGCCATCGCGCAATAGAAATTGGCCCATTCCGTATTCAGCTCGATCGCCAGCGCCAGCGTTTCGTTCATGCTGTCCATTGTATCGTCGGGCAGGCCGAAGATGTAATTCGCGCCGACCGCGATTCCGTGATCGCGGACCATGCGGACAACGTCGCGGATATTGTCATCGGTAAAACTTCCCTTGGCCATGCCGTCACGGACGGAGGAACTGGCGGACTCGATGCCCAGCCCCAGCCAGTTGAAGCCCGCCGCTTTCAGCTTCGCCAGCATCGATTCCCGCAACGTGTCGATCCGCGCATAGGCCCAGATATTGAGGCCGTAATCGCGTTCGATCAGGACATCGCAGATTCCCGCCACATGCCGCCGGTTCAGGATGAACATTTCGTCGGGAATCTTGATGTTCCTTACCCCGTAGCGGGTGACCAGTTCGTCGATCTGCGCGACGACGTTTTCGGGACTCCAGTTCCGGACGCCGTTGCCGCCAAACGGCGTGTTGATACAACAGAATTCGCAGCGAAAGGGGCATCCAAGGCTCGTCTGGATCGACGCGTAGCTGCCGCGGCTGCCCAGGTCATGGAAGCAATGCCAGTTGTGCGCCCGGTACTGCGTCATATCCAGCAGGTCCCAAGCCTGGCGCGGCAGTTCACTGTCCAGATCCGCGATATTCGCCGCCGGCCTGTTGCCGTGTATGGCCCCCGCTTCATCCCGGTACCACAGACCCGGCACGTTCGCGAGGTCGCCGCCGTCCCGGAGCACCCGGATCAGGGCCTCCACCGTGCGCGGCCCCTCGCCCTGACAGACGAAGGAAAACGGTTCCTCCTCCAACGTACGCCGCGGCAGCGCCGATGGATGGGTTCCCAACGCAAGGCTCGGGATGCCGGCAATTTCATTGAGGCGCGCGCAGGTGATGGAGCCGCCCGGCATGCACTGGGTCGATGCCGAGGGCTGCTGCCCGTAGATGCAGAACACCGCCAGCCCTGGTTTCAACGCGGCGATCTCTGCCGCCGTGTCCGCATGGTTCAGCCCCCTGGCTTCCGCATCCAGCATGACGACCTTGTAATTCCTCTGTTGCAGGTACGCCGCGATCAAGCCCGACCAGACCGGCGGCTCGATGGCCGCCAGGTCGTTCGACAGGCCCTGATACACCGCGAGCCTGCTGGGCGGCGTCACCATGACGACATCGATGTCAGTCAATACATTCATTCAGCGAGTATATTCCTGACTTCCTTTACAATTCGTTCCGGCTGGGGCGACAGGTTCTCCAGCCTTTTTGCAACCCCGGACGGGCGGTCTTCCAATGCGAGGGCGTGGACCCTGACGCCTGTCAGATGGGTCAGTTCATAGGCGATGGAGCGCGATGCACCGCAGATTTCGAACCCGGAATCGAGGACCAGACCATTGCCGCTGGCGCGCAGCGCGGCAAGGGCGGCTTCCGGCACGTTCAGCGGCTTCAGCCAGACCAGATGGACGATGTTGACCCGAATGCCATCCTCCCGCAGCCGCGCCGCCGCTTCCGCGAGGGAAAACCGGCTCGCGGAGGCGGCAAACAGGGTGATATCGGCGCCATCCTCGATCCGGTCCGGCAGTTCCTCGGTATTGTTGTAGCTGAGCCGGTGTTCGCTGACGAACAGGGGATCGTCATGGGCCATGAAATGCGCCCAGATATCCCGGTATTCTCCCGGAGTCATGGGCGCGACAACGGTCAATCCGGGAACATACATGAATGGCGCGTGGTGGGCGCCCGAATGCACCGGGCCCATGGAATGCCCCTCATCGCCGGAAGCCCTGATGAACAGCGGGCAACCATAGCCGAAAATGGCTTTCACACGGGCGGCATGATTCACGAGCGGACTGGCGTTCAGCCATACCAGACTCTGGAACCGGAGGATGAAAATCGGCCTGCGCCCGGTCAACGCGGCTCCCACCGCGATCCCCGCGCCGGCGGTATCGGTCATCGGCAGTTCCTCGATACCCGCTTCCTGTTCCGGCACGGTATTCTGAACCCAGCCGACCGCCGACAGGCACTGACCGAGGACAAGACCGTTATTTTCAGCGATATGCCGTCGCGTCAGCTCACGGATTGTATCTGCAACCGTTTCGCCCATAATTCCTCGATTTCTGCGGTAGCTCTGTCTTCAATGCTCCGCGCATTGCGGCCAAGCCCGATATGCGCCATGGTTTCCCTCGTCAGCTGAAACCTGTCCCATTCCGGCGGACCGTCATTGCCGGTACCGACATGCCAGATTTCGCGGCAGGTCTTGACATTCATCAGCGCCGGCCGGCCCTTCAGCCGATCCGCCCAGTATGAAACCAGCCAGGGATCGTCCGCGATCTCGACGGATTCGAGCCCGAACGACGTTGCGACATCGGCAATATTCCAGTTGCGCCGGACAGAAGTCGGCGTCAGCACCGAAAGGTCGTTATCCTCGCAGACGAACAGGATATTCAGCCGCCGGGTGGCCGCGAATCCGAGAGCGGCAAGCACATAGTCCTCTTCCGCCGCGCCATCGCCGAAAAAACAGATCACCTGGTCACCGGGATTGGTCAGCGCCACGCCGGCGGCGACCGGAACCTGGTCGCCGATCAGCCCCACATGGCCGATGATTCGATTGGCGATATCGTGGATGGGCGGGGACCCGGCCATGCCGCCGCAGCATCCGCCGGGCAGGCCCAGCAATTCATCGACGAGCGGCACCCGCGCGCCGCCGAAACTGAGATAGGTTGCATGCGCCCGGTGCTGGCCCAGGATCCAGGGCTTTTGAGCGCGCAGGGCGGCGGCGACGCCGGCGGCGATACTCTCCTGCCCCAGCGATAAGTATACCAAACAATTGACATTGCCCCGTTCCGCTTCGGCCTTCACACGCCATTCGAATGCGCGCGAAAAGCAAATAAGTCTGAACAGTTCACAGGACAATTCAGGGGATGATTGATTCGCCAGACCCTCAATTTGCCCTAACGTCGCAGTGCGAGGCGTTAGTGATGACAGCTCGGGGTTTTTCATATTATCGAATGGCTCAGACTCTGGCTGAAATCATTCTGTCACTATACAGATAAACACACTGTCACGCTATTTTACCAAGGCATCGGCGACAGTTGTCGAGAGGATGACCGACAATCGCCCGCCGTGTCCAGCAACGGTAAATCGCTATCACGGCGACGGCATCGCGTCGACGAGAACCCGGAATTCCGCGCCGAGATCGCCCTTGGCGGCGTATTGCCGCTGCATCTCCCTGGCTCTGGGGACAATCGATTTGTCCAGGACGCGTTCCTGAACGACGTCGGCAAACGAACCGCGCGGGACGATTTCAACGAAGCCATCCAGTTCGCCGGGCAGTTCCGATTTTTCGCTGATAACGTATGCGCCATAGGTCAGCGCCACATGGTGCCGCATCATCGATGTAAAGGGCCACCCCTCCTTCAAATGCAGGTGCAGGAAGACCTGCGCCGACTGGATGACAGAACTGACCATGAAGGGAGGAACATTATGAGGCGTATACAACTGGACGCGCTTTTTCAGTTCCTCCAGCATTTCGATGCGAATACTCGTGTGCGTTCCCATGAAAACCGCGTCGTAAAGTTTCGGCGCGCGGAAGGTGCCGCCATTCGCCGCTTCAATCGAATCGAAACACATCGGGAGCGTCAGAATTTGTGTGTTCGGAAAATTTTTGGCGTAGCCGGGCCGCTGGTATTCCGACATCAGCCAGATTGCTTCCGCATACTCCGCCAGCATTGCAAAAGCGGTATAGCGTTCCTGCCAGTAGTTCAGGTCCGCATAGGTCGTATTGGACTGATCGCTGCCAACATCGTTGAAGCTGGAACCGGTCAACAGTTCCGTCGCCACAAGCACAAAGCGAATGCCGGCATTTTTCTTGATCGAAATAATGTTTTCCGCCGTCTTTATATTGAAATTCTCCACCAGAATATTGACGAGGTCAGCATTGTGGAAAAGCGTCGGACTGACTCCGACAGTCTGTCCCGCGAGCGAAAGACCGTTGCGCAGATAGCGGAAAACATCAGTGGCGGAATTAGGGTTTCTGCCATGGTTCCAGGAATTTATGAGAAATGAATTCTGAGCGGCCATGTCGATCCGATATTCCTGATGAGCATCCCGATTGAGACTGAAGTTACCGTGTTTGCCCCGCCGGGGAAAGCAATTGGCGCTGCTCCTGGAAACCGGGACTTAATGGTTTGGTTACCACGAATCTGATATGTTGAAGTGCGGCTGATACGGCATGCCCGTTTTCCGAAAGGCGCTTTCCATGGCTGTTGCGGCAAAATCAGAACACATAAGCCCCGTTTCGATTCTGAAAAAAGATGAACCGTTCGTCCGGCAGCGCATGGCCGGCGTCTTTGGGAAACCGGTGCAGCGCCTGCTGATGATCGCCGTTCCCGAAATCGACCGTAACCATTTCTCCATTGATGTGGCTGTCCAGGGCCGATATCCGTGCTTTCCCCCTTATGGGCCAGGTGTCCTGGTTCGCTGCGTCGAAGCCGCCGGATATACCGCCGATATCATCGACCTGCAGTTCGAAGTCCTGCGCAAGGCGTCGGAACAGGCGGGCGGCGCATTCGACTTCGATGTATGGAAGGTCCCCCTGGAAGCGAAGATAGAGGAATTCCGGCCCGATGTGATCGGGTTGAGCGGCATGTTCGAAAACTGCGCCGCCGAATTTTCCGCCATCGCGCGGCATCTGAAATGCATCCATCCGGATATTCCGATCATTTCCGGCGGCGTCTATGCATCGCTGATGGTTGACAAGGTCCTGAACGAACTTCCTGAAATCGATTTTGTCCTGTTCAACGAGGCGGAACAGACCCTGGTTCATTTCCTCGACGCCGCCAATGGCAGGGACGCCGGTATCGGCCTGAAAGGCGTCGCGACGCTCGACCCCGCCAGCGGCCCCGTCGCCACCCCGGCCGCGATTCCGCCGGCGCTCGACATCGCGCCCGACTACAAGGATTTGCCCATCGCCGATTACGCCAAATACGGCACTATCGGCGCCTATACCTTCCTGCGCGACGCCGGCACCCCGTCGGCAACCGCTATCAGCCGTCGTGGCTGCCGGGCCGCCTGCACCTTCTGCAGCGTGCGCACGGTCTCCGGCAAAGGCGTGCGGGTCCGGTCGGGACAGTCCGTCGTCGATGAAATTCAGCGCCTCCATGAGAATTACGGCGTCCGCCACATCATGTGGCTGGACGATGACCTGTTCTTCGATATCAGCGCGACGATTGCCATGTTCCGGGAAATCGCGGACCGCAAGCTTCCCGTCACCTGGGATGCCTCCAACGGCGTGATCGCCGCCGCCATGACCCATGAATTGCTGGAGGCGGCGGTTGCTTCCGGATGCATCGGCTTCAATATCGGCGTCGAATCGGGCAACGCCGAAATCCTGCGCAACATGAACAAGCCCGGCAATATCCGGACCTATCTGCGCGCCGCCAATCTGCTGACGGAATTTCCGACCATCTTCACCAAGGGCTTCCTGCTGGTCGGCTATCCGTCGGAAACTGTCGCAGCGCTTGCCGATACGGTCGATCTCGCCGGCAAGATGGATCTGGACTGGTATCCAAGCCAGATCGTCATGCCGATGGGTGGCACGCCGGTGGAGCAGATGATGCTGCAACAGGATCAGTATGGCGAAACGGTCACCAAAGCCGCAAACGGTAAAAATCCAAACAAGGCGGGCAGTTTTTCCGTCGGCGTGACCGGTTCCGTGCGCCAGCGCGAACTGGCGGAAAAGAAAAAAGCCGCCCCGTTCTTCAACCCTTTTTCAGAGACCCCCGACTACATCCCGCGGCGCGACCAGATGGTCGATGTGTGGTTCACGGTGGATTACCTCATCAACTACCGTCCGATCATCGCCGAAACGCGGCCGCACAAATTGCGCAAGAAAAAGGCGATGCTGGATGAACTGGTGCAGCGGATGGGCACCGAACATCCGCTGGCCGCACTGTTCCTCGGCATCTGCGAGCGAAAACTGGGTCATCCGGAATTAGCGGAAAGACGCCATGAAATTGTCAGCCGCGGCCTTGCGGCGTCGGAATACTGGCGCATGCGCTTCGATGCCCTGGGCATCAACGACAGTTGCACGGAATATTTCGCCGGGCAAACCGGACAGCCCGGCCCGAAGCCGGATCGGCCTTCCTACAGCCGCGGTATCCTCTAATCCCTGTAGTCGGGCTCGTCCCGGTCCAGCACCCGTTTCAGCGCCTCGAAATGCAGCGGCGCGCTGTCGGTATTCGAGCCTTCGAACTGGTCGACGGTGGCCTGGATCACCTCGTCCGGCAGGCGCCGCAGCGGCAACCCCGTTGAGCGGGCCAGCACCTGCGCCTTGCAGGCGCGTTCCAGGTAATAGAGCCAGTCATAGGTCCGCGCGATGGTCGAACCCGTAACCGTCACCCCGTGCGCGCCCATGAACATCACGCGTTTGTTGCCCATCTTTTTCGCGATCCGGTCGCCTTCGGCGAAATCCAGCGCCAGACCGTTATATTCATCGTCATAGGCGACGTGGTTCTGGAACCGCAGCGCCCCCTGCTCGATCGGTTCGATCCGGCCGCCTTCGACGAGGGTCAGCGCCGTTGCGTAGGGCATATGCGTGTGCATGACGCAGGTGGCCTGCGGACAGGCGCGGTGGATGCGGCTGTGGATATAGAACGCGGTCGCCTCGACCTCGCCGTCCCCTTCGATGATTTCGCCATCGTAATGCGCCAGGACAATTCTGGAGGCGGTAATTTCCGACCAGTGCCAGCCATAGCCGTTGATCAGGAACTGGTCGTCGCCGACCGCGAGGCTGAAATGATTGCAGATGCCTTCGTGCAACCCGTGGCGAACCGCCCAGCGGAACGCCGCCGCCATGTCGATTCGCGCCTGTTGCAGTTCTTCCGCGGTCAGTGTAGCCATTGCTGCGCCTTTCGAATGCCTGTTTCGTCTATGTTATAGTCCGGCGAAAATTGCCCCCGCAAGGGCAGCGTCGTCGCAAACCTGAAGTCTGGAGTAGCGTATTCATGATTCCTCGTTACAGCCGGCCCGATATGGTGGCCATCTGGGAGCCCGAGAGTAAATTCCGGATATGGCTGGAAATCGAGGCGCATGCCTGCGATGCACAGGCGAAACTGGGAGTCGTTCCCGAAGCCGCCGCAAAGGCGGTATGGAAGCGCGGCGCCTTCGAGATCGACCGCATCGACGAGATCGAGCGCGAAACCAGGCATGACGTTATCGCTTTCCTGACCAATGTCGCGGAACATGTCGGCGAGGAAGCCCGCTTCCTGCATCAGGGCATGACGTCTTCCGACGTGCTGGATACCTGCCTTGCGGTGCAACTGGCCCGCGCCAGCGATATTCTACTGGCCGACATGGACGCCCTGCTGGCCGCGCTGAAACGCCGGGCCGAGGAGCACAAGTACACGGTCACCATCGGCCGAAGCCACGCGATCCATGCGGAACCGACGACCTTCGGCCTGAAACTGGCGGGGCATTACGCGGCCTTCAAGCGCGGCCGGGACCGGCTGGTCGCGGCGCGGGCGGAAATTGCCACCTGCGCCATATCCGGCGCCGTCGGCACCTTCGCCAATATCGACCCCTCGGTTGAAGCCCATGTCGCCGACAAGATGGGCCTCGCCGTGGAGCCGATATCGACCCAGGTCATCCCGCGCGACCGTCACGCCATGTTCTTCGCCGTACTCGGCGTGATTGCCTCTTCGATCGAAAACATCGCCGTCGAAATCCGCCACCTGCAGCGCAGCGAGTTGCGCGAAGCCGAGGAATTTTTCTCGCCCGGGCAGAAGGGCTCTTCCGCCATGCCGCACAAGCGCAATCCGGTCCTGTCGGAAAACCTGACCGGGCTGGCGCGGATCGTTCGTTCGGCGGTGACACCGGCACTGGAAAATGTCGCGCTGTGGCACGAGCGTGATATCTCCCATTCCTCGGTCGAACGCATGATCGGCCCCGACGCGACGGTAACGCTCGATTTCGCCCTCGCCCGGCTTACCGGAATGATCGACAATATGGTCGTCTACCCCGAGCAGATGGAGCGCAACCTCAACCAGATGGGCGGCCTGCACAATTCGCAGCGCGTCCTGCTGGAACTGACCCAGGCCGGCATGAGCCGCGAGGACGCCTACCGGGTCGTTCAGCGCAATGCCATGGAAGCCTGGAAAGAACACCTGTCGTTCCTCGACCAGCTCAAGGCAGATAGCGAAATCGGCAATTACCTGACAGCCGAAACCCTGGAATCCCTGTTCGACCTTGAATATCACACCAGACATGTCGATACGATCTTCAGCCGCGTTTTCGATACTGCGTAGCGCCGCGGTCGCGCTGTGCCTGATTGCAACCGCCCTCCCGGCGGTGGCGCAGCTTGACGCAATCAGCGAGGAGGCGCGCAAGGACCCCTTCATCCTGATCCGCCTGGCGGCACTGTCGCTGGAAACGCCGGAAGAACAGGGCGAAGCGCTGTCCGGGCTGGTTCAGGCCGAACTCGCCCGTGGCGATCCCCAGGAAGCCACCAGGGAACTCGGGCGGATTACCGACGGGTACTGGCGGGCGGCGTCGCTCATCAAGCTTGCCGATTACGAGAGCGAAAAGAAACGCGCGGCGCCGGCGCTGAGCGCGCTGGACGACGCCATGCGCGCCGCCGGCAAGGCACGGGACAATCCCGAAACGGAAAAGCTCATCCGCGAAATTGCAGTGCGCCGCAATGCCCTGGGCGATGAAGCCGGGGCCGTCGCGGCGACAAAACTGATCCGCGACAGGAAGCTGCGTATTGAAACCCTGCTCGAAATCGGTCGTCCGTCGCCGCATGACAAGAACTCGAAAGGCAACAAGGCCGCTTTGATCGAAGCATCGCGACAGACAAGGGCGATCAAGGACGACGAGGCCGAAGTCGCCCGGCTGCTGTTGATCATCGGCGAAGCGCAGACCCGACTCGGCGACGCCAAGCAGTCGGACAAGACTCTGGGCGAAGCCCGCCGCATAATCCTGCAGAGCGAATTCACAGGCCGCGAACAGGCGCTGGCTGAACTGGCTGCCGCGGAGACCGAGGCCGGTGACCAGACCCGCGCCATGGTGCTGGTCCGCTCCATCGCCGATCCCGAGCGCCGGGTCCGGGCGCTCGGTTCCGTCGCCCGCGCCATCGGCGAAAAGGGCAATATGGATGCCGCTGTCACGCTGTTCACCTTTGCCGTGGAAACCGCAACCGGGATCGAGGAAGAAACGTTGCGGTACAGCCTGCTGACCCACCTTGTCGTGGAACAGGCCCGCACCGGCCGACTCGCGGACGCGTTCAAGACAGCCGGCCTGATCCGCAAGAAACGGGAACAGGCGGAGGCGCTGGCCCAGATGGGCCATGTGCTCCTGGAACAGGAAAAATATTCCGAAGCCCTTAAACTGACCGATTACATCCCCTATCTGGGTCTGCGCGGAATTATATTCGCACAGGTGGCGCTCGCCACGGGCAAACGCGGTGAACATACGGAAGCCAGCGCCCTGCTGGCCCGTGCGCTGGAATCCGTGCGGGAACCGTCCGATCCGGACCTGCAGGAACAGGCGCTCAACGAGGTTTTGGATACGCAGATACTCGTTGGCGATCCCGAAACCTCGCAGGCCCTGTTCGAACGGGCGCGGAACCTGATCGACTCGCTGCCCGAAGGGCTGGGCCGGGTACGCCTGCTCACGCTACTGGCGCGGGCGCATGCGCAAAGCGCCGACAAGGAGAAGGCAACCCAGGTTATCGACGCGGCATCGCGGATCACCTGGGGAAAATCCGGCGATCCGGATTATCCGCGCTCAGTCGCCCGGATCGTCGAGGCGCTGCTGGCTTCCGACAGGCTGCTGGAGGCCTTTAACACGGCGTCGCGCATTCCCGATACGGATGTTGTTGCCGAGGCGCGCCTGAGCCAGACGCCGCGCAACCGGTCGCTCACGCTGGTCGCGCAGGAGGCGGCCCGAATCGGCAAGGTGGAACTGGCAATTCGGGCCGCCCGAAAGATACGGGATCCCGCTTCCCGCGCGGCCGCGCTGGGCGCGGTCGCCATCGGTATTTCGCCCTCCTAATGCAACGGTAGTTCCGTCGTATTTCTCACAAACAGCGACAATTCCGCCGCGGGGCGGCTATTTCGTCTCCGCCATGATCTGGTCGCGCGCCACCCGCATAAGGCGGTCCATTTCCTTGCGGATCAGTTGCTCCGACACGTCCACGCCCTTGCCCGCGAGATCCTGCTGGACCTTACGCAGGACATCCGCGTCGCCGGGTTCATCGAAATCCGACATGACCACTTCCTTCGCATAAACCTCCGAACTGGCCGCATCGAGTCCAAGCTGTGTCGCCGCCCACTGACCCAGCAGTTTATTGCGCCGCGCCTGGACCTTGAAATCCAGCTCCTTGTCGAGCTTCAGTTTGTTTTCAAAAGCCTTTTCGCGATCATTGAACTGCGTCATAAAGAAACTTCCTTTTCCTGCCCGCGCGGAGCGCCAAAATTCAGCCCCTTATATAGTTCCTCGGGATCGGTTCTTGAATGATGAATTTGCAAAATCGTCACCCGGCAATGGCGCCATCGAGCGGGCCGTGCTATCGGGTCATCCATGTGTACCGTCGTCATTCTCCGGCGGCCAGGTCATGCCTGGCCGCTTGTTCTTGCCGCAAACCGGGACGAAATGACCGGCCGGCCCTGGCTTCCGCCCGGAAGGCACTGGCCTGACCGACCGGAAACCGTTGCCGGACAGGACCAGCTGTCAGGCGGCAGCTGGCTGGGCGTCAACGATCACGGCGTCGTCGCCGCGGTTCTGAACCGCACCGGCTCGCTCGGCCCGCAGGCCGGAAAACGCAGCCGCGGCGAACTGGTGCTCGAGGCGCTGGACCATGCCGATGCCCGCGAGGCCGCCGAAGCGCTGGGCGAAATCGACCCGCATGCCTATCGCAGCTTCAACCTCGTCATCGCCGACGACCGGGAAGCCTACTGGCTGTCCGCGCGCAACGGCGCCCTTTCTGTCGAACTGCACCCGGTCCCTGAAGGCACTTCGATCATTACGTCACAGGATATGAACGAACCGAATGCGCCCAGAACCCGCACGTTTTTGCCGAAATTTCGCCAGGCGCCGGCCCCCGAACCGGATTCGGGAGACTGGGCAGCCTGGGAAGCCCTGATGGCCACCTGCCAGGAGGACGCGCCCCCGCCTTTCGACGACACCATGTGCATCGTCACCGACCGGGGCTACGGGACCGTATCCAGTTCGCTGATCGCCCTGCCCCGCCACGCACCCGGCGCAAGGACCATATGGCGGTTTGCCGCCGGCCGCCCGGACATCACCCCTTTCGAAACCATTCTGCCTGAAAAGCCGGAATGATGCGTTCTGCGGCAAAATCCGGACAAAGTGTTCGGATCGGGATTCGTTGTACCGGGGCGGTGCAATTGCTATATGACGCTTCCTGACGCGATGCAGCGTCCGCATTCCCCCTGGGCACAATAATATGGCCAAACGCAGACGTGTTTATGAAGGCAGGGCCAAGGACATGTATGAAGGTCCCGAACCCGGTACGCTGGTGCAGCATTTCAAGGATGATGCAAGCGCCTTCAACAATACGAAACACGGTACGATTACCGGAAAAGGCGTGATCAACAACCGGATTTCGGAATTTCTGATGTCCCGCCTGCAGGAAATCGGCGTCCCGAATCATTTCATACGACGGTTGAACATGCGCGAACAACTCGTCCGCGAAGTCGAAATCATCCCCATCGGCGTCGTGATCCGCAACGTGGTGGCCGGTTCGATGGCAAAACGACTCGGCATCAAGGAAGGGACGCAACTGCCCCGTTCGATCGCCGAATATTACTGGAAAAACCAGGAACTCGGGAATCCGCTGGTCTCCGAGGAGCATATCACGGCGTTCGGTTGGGCGATGCCGCAGGACATTGACGACATGCTGTCGCTGTCCCTGCGGATCAACGATTTCCTGACCGGCCTTTTTCTCGGCGTCGGCATGCGATTGATCGACTTCAAGCTGGAATTCGGCCGCTATTACGATGAGAATGGCGATATGCGCGTCATCCTGGCCGATGAAATTTCACCGGATAATTGCCGTCTGTGGGATAGCACGACAAGCGAAAAGCTGGACAAGGACCGTTTCCGGGAGGATCTGGGCGAGGCCGCCGAGGCCTATCAGGAAGTGGCGCGGCGGCTCGGCGTACTGCCCGACGGCGGCGAACTCAACGGACCCCGCATGGTTCAGTGACCCGATTCGGGCAGGTATGGAGGAAACGTGAAGGTTAAGGTTCATATAACTCTCAAACCAGGCGTTCTGGACCCCCAGGGCAAGGCCATAGGGCATGCGCTGGAATCGCTTGGATTCAAGGGCGTTGGCGACGTGCGCCAGGGGAAGTTCATCGAACTCGATATCGCCGAAAACGACCCCGGAGCGGCCCGCGCGCAGGTCGAGGACATGTGCGCGAGGCTGCTGGCCAATACGGTAATTGAAAATTACGACATAGAATTGCAGTCATGAAGTCATCGGTCATCGTCTTTCCGGGGTCGAATTGCGATCGCGATGCCGCCGTGGCGCTGGGACGGGCCTGCGGCAGCCCCGCCGACATGGTATGGCACCGGGATACAAAACTGCCCGCGACCGACCTGATCGTGTTGCCCGGCGGGTTTTCCTATGGCGATTATCTGCGCGGCGGCGCGATTGCGGCCCGTTCGCCGATCATGCGCGACGTTGTCGCCAGGGCGGCGCAGGGCGTGCCTATTCTGGGCATCTGCAACGGGTTCCAGATACTCACGGAGTGCGGGTTGCTGCCCGGCGTGCTGATGCGTAATGCCGGGCTGAAATTCATCTGCCGGAACGTGCATGTGACCGTCGCCAATACCGATTCCGCATTCACGCGCGGTTATACGATCAATCAGGTGCTGCGTATTCCCGTTGCGCATAACGAAGGCAATTACCGCGCCCAGGAATCGACGCTGGACCGGCTGGAAGGCGAGAACCTGATCGCCTTCCGCTATACCACGCCGGAAGGCGCCGCAAACGATGCCGGCAACCCGAACGGTTCCGCCCGCAATATTGCCGGAATCTTCAATGAAACGCGCAGCATCCTTGGCCTGATGCCGCATCCGGAACGGGCGGCTGACCCGTATCTCGGCGGCACCGACGGCGCGCGCCTGTTCGATGGCCTTGTGGCGGCGCTGGCACGATGAAAAACACCGCCATCACCGAAGCAATCGTTGCCGAACACGGGCTGAGCGCCGACGAATACAGGACGCTGCTGTCGATCCTGGGCCGCGAACCGAACCTGACCGAACTCGGTATTTTTTCCGTCATGTGGTCGGAACACTGTTCCTACAAATCCTCCCGGAAATGGCTGAAGACCCTGCCGACGGAAGGACCGCAGGTCATCTGCGGTCCCGGCGAGAACGCCGGCGTTGTCGATATCGGCGGCGGGCTGGCCGCCGTATTCAAGATGGAAAGCCATAACCATCCGAGCTTCATCGAACCTTACCAGGGGGCCGCGACCGGCGTCGGCGGCATCATGCGCGATGTTTTCACCATGGGCGCGCGCCCCGTCGCCAACTTGAATGCCCTGCGGTTCGGCAGCCCCGACCATCACAAGACTCGGCACCTTGTTTCCGGCGTCGTCGCGGGGATCGGCGGCTATGGCAACTGCATGGGCGTGCCGACCGTGGGCGGCGAAACCAATTTTGACCCGGCCTATAATGGCAATATCCTGGTCAACGCCATGACCGTCGGGATCGCCGAGGCTGACAGGATTTTCTATTCGGCCGCCGCCGGTATCGGTAATCCGGTCGTTTATATCGGCTCCAGGACGGGCCGCGACGGCATCCATGGGGCGACCATGGCATCGGCTGAATTCGACGACGATTCGGACGAAAAGCGTCCCACGGTGCAGGTCGGCGATCCGTTTACCGAAAAACTGCTGCTTGAAGCGTGTCTCGAACTCATGGCCACGGACGCTATTGTCGCGATACAGGACATGGGCGCCGCCGGACTGACCAGTTCGACCGTGGAAATGGCGGACAAGGGCGGCGTCGGCATTGAGTTGAACCTTGAAAACGTGCCGGTACGCGAAGAAGGCATGACTCCGTACGAAATAATGCTTTCGGAAAGTCAGGAGCGCATGCTCATGGTACTCAAGCCCGGCCGCGAAGATGCCGCCCGGGCGATCTTCGAGAAATGGGAGCTGGATTTCGCCATTGTCGGCCATGTCACGGATACCGGGCGATTCGTCCTGAAACTGCATGATGAACTGGTCGCCGACATCCCTGTCGCGCCGCTGGTCAATGAATCGCCTCTTTACGACCGTCCCTGGAAGGCGACGCCGAAACGCGGTGTGCTGGCCGCAACCGGCGTGGCCGCCCCCAACGATCCGCTAGATGCGCTGCACCGGCTGCTCGGAACGGCGAATTTCTGCTCACGGCGCTGGATCTGGGAACAGTACGACCACATGGTCATGGGCGATACCACGCGCGGCCCGGGCGGCGATGCCGCGATTGTCCGCATCCACGGCACCACGCGGGGCCTGGCGATCACCACCGATTGCACGCCCCGCTACTGCCTGGCCGAACCGGAAACCGGCGGCAGGCAGGCCGTGGCGGAAGCCTGGCGGAACCTGACCGCGGTCGGCGCACAGCCACTGGCACTGACCAATAACCTCAATTTCGGCAACCCGCAGCGCGAAAACATCATGGGGCAGTTTGTCGGCTGCGTGACGGGCATCGGCGATGCCTCCCGCGCCTTCGATTTCCCGGTCGTTTCCGGCAATGTCTCGCTGTACAACGAAACCAACGGCGTCGGGATTCTGCCAACTCCGGTGATCGGCGGGCTGGGCCTGGTTGAAAATATGGACCGCATCACCGGCCTCGCCTTCACCGCCGCCGGCCAGAGCATCGTCGTCATCGGGGACACCGCCGGTTGGTTGGGTTGTTCCGCCTATCTCGCCGAAATCGAGCAGCGCGACGACGGGGCGCCGCCGCCGGTCGATCTGGCCCAGGAGCGCCGCAATGGCGATTTCGTACGCGGCTGCATTCATGACGGCAGTGCAACAGCCTGCCATGACGTTTCCGATGGCGGCCTGCTCGTCGCCATCGCAGAAATGGCGATGGCCGGGAATATCGGCGCCGCCATTGCCATGCCGGAGGGTTCGACACCGCTGCATGCATGGTTGTTCGGCGAGGACCAGGCGCGCTACGTTATTACAACAGAAAATCCAGATAAAATACTGGAATCGGCGAATAAAGCGGCGGTTCCCGCGACCGTGATAGGGCGAACCGGCGGCGCTTCATTGACAGTGCAATCAGCGTATACCATATCCATTGAAGAGTTGCGGACCGCGCATGAGGCATGGTTGCCGGGCTACATGACGATGTCCTGACGGCAGGCGCATTAGGGAGGGTGGACCATGGCGATGAGCCAGGCGGAAATTGAACAGATGATCAAGCAGGCTATCCCCGACGCGCAGGTGCAGATCGAGGATTTGCGCGGCGATGGCGATCATTATGCCGCCTATGTGCGCTCGGCCAGTTTCGAGGGAAAAAGTCGCGTACAGCAGCACCAGATGGTGTACAAGGCGCTTCAGGGACGCATGGGCAATGAGTTGCATGCGCTTGCATTACAGACAGCCACGCTGGAAGACAGCTAGGGCCAGAGGGAAAGGATCGAACCATGGATGACAATCCGGTATTCGCCCGCATCCAGGAGGATGTGGACGGCAATGACATCGTACTCTTCATGAAGGGGACACCGGTGTTCCCGCAATGCGGCTTTTCCGCCGCGACAGTGCAGGCGCTGACCCTGCTCGGCGTCAAGTTCAAGGGTGTCGACGTCCTGCAGGACCCCGGCCTGCGCGAGGGTATCAAACAGTACTCCAGCTGGCCGACCGTGCCGCAGCTTTACGTCAAGGGTGAATTCATCGGCGGCTGCGATATCGTGCGGGAAATGTACGAAACCGGTGAACTGGCCGAACTGATGGCGACCAAGGGCATCGCGACAGAAACCGCTGCGTAGATCAGGTTATGGTTTGTTGGAGATGCCTCTGGCGATCCAACAAGCCATGTGACGAGACTTTCGCGGACGATTCTACAGCGAACGACATGCCGGGCATCTTCGCGATGGTCCGGCATTTTTCGATCCCCGTCATGGACCTGACCCGTTACAATGCGGAACCGCAAGCAGGAGACGCCTGCTTTCATCGTTGAAACGGGTTGAATCGCATGGGCCTTCTGCTGGGATGTATTGCCGACGATTTTACCGGCGCCACCGACCTGGCGGGAACGCTGGTCCGCGAGGGTATGCGTACGGTACAGATGATCGGCGTCCCGGCGCCGGGAACGCCGCTACCCGATGTGGACGCGGTCGTCATCGCGCTCAAATCCCGAACCATCGCGCCCGCCGACGCCATTGCGCAATCCCTGGCCGCGCTGGAATGGCTGCGCGGGCATGGCTGCAGACAGTATTTCTTCAAATACTGTTCGACGTTCGATTCGACCGACGAGGGCAATATCGGCCCTGTCGCCGAAGCGCTGCTGGATGCGCTGAATTCGGATTTCACCATCGCCTGCCCCGCCTTTCCGCGCAACAACAGGACGATCTGCAAGGGTTACCTGTTCGCGGGCGATGTGCTGCTGAACGAAAGCGGCATGCAGGACCATCCCCTCACGCCGATGCGCGACCCCAATCTGGTCCGGGTGCTGGATCGTCAGACCAAAGGCGCCGTCGGGCTGGTAGCCTATGACACGATCAGGCGCGGCGCGGCGGCAACCGGAGCCGCCTTCGAAGCCGCGCGGCAGAAAGGCGACCGCTTCGCCATTACCGATGCATTGGACGAAAACGACCTGACGGTAATCGGCGAGGCCTGCGCCGATTTCCCCCTGATCACCGGGGGGTCCGGCGTGGCCATCGGCCTTCCGGAGAATTTCCGCCGCGCGGGGCTGCTGCCATCCGGCATTGCCGCAGACACGCTGCCGTCGATTGACGGATATGCCGCCGTCCTGTCCGGAAGCTGCTCGCGCGCAACAAACCAGCAGGTCGCGCTGATGGCGAAAGATCACCCGGCCTTCCAGGTCGATCCCCTGGCGCTCGCCCGGGGCGAACCGGTCGCACGGGCAGCAATCGACTGGGCGACGCCACAGCTCGCCAATGGCCCGGTCCTGATCTACGCAACCGCCGCGCCGGATGACGTGCGTAACATCCAGTCGGAACTCGGCGCCGACAGGGCGGGCGCGCTGGTCGAAGAGGCCATGGCGGCTATCGCACGCGGCCTGGTCGATGCCGGCGTTCGCCGGCTGATCGTCGCGGGCGGCGAAACCTCCGGCGCGGTCGTCGGCGCGCTGGACGTGCCCGGCCTGCGCATCGGGCCGGAAATCGACCCCGGCGTTCCCTGGACCGCCAGCCTTGGCGACCCGGCGTTGTTGCTGGCGCTGAAATCCGGCAATTTCGGCGCCCCGGACTTCTTCACCAAGGCCTTCGGAGTGCTGAAATGAGCGAATCCCGTTTGCGTGAAGAAATTGCGGCCTTCGGCAAATCCCTGTTCGACCGGGGATTGAGCGGCGGCAGTTCCGGCAATATCAGTGTGCAACTCGACGATGGCTGGTTGATGACGCCGACGGGCTCGTCTCTCGGCAATCTGGACCCGGCGCGGATTTCCAGACTGGACCGGACCGGCAGGCTGATGTCCGGCGACGCACCGACCAAGGAGGTCTTCCTGCATCAGGCAATGTACGAGGAGCGCCCGAAAGCCGGCGCCATCGTGCATCTGCATTCGACCCATTCGGTCGCGGTGTCCTGCCTGCCCAATGTCGATCCGGACAACGTCCTGCCGCCCATCACCGCCTATTACGTGATGAAAATCGGCAGGCTGCCGCTGATCCCCTACTATCGACCCGGCGACACGGCGCTGGCGGACGCGATCCGGGGCAAGGCGCGCGACCATACCGCCGTGCTGCTGGCCAATCACGGCCCTGTGGTTGCCGGCAAGACGCTGGAAGCCGCCGTTTACGCGACCGAGGAGCTTGAGGAAACCGCCAAACTGCACCTGTTGCTGCAGGCGCATAACCCCCGGATTCTGACCGAGGAACAGATCGAAGAACTGCACCGGTTTTTCCCGCCCGATTAACCCGAACCAGGATTCCGCCATGCCAAATCTCGCCGCCAATATTTCGATGATGTTCACCGAAGTGCCCTTCATGGACCGCTTCGCCGCGGCGGCTGCCGCCGGGTTCAGGGCGGTGGAATATCTGTTCCCCTACGATCATCCTGCCGAGGACATCGCCGCCGCCCTGAAGGAAAGCGGGCTGGTCAATGCCCTGTTCAACCTGCCGCCGGGGGACTGGACCCGCGGCGACCGCGGACTCGCCGCCCTGCCCGGCCGCGAGGCCGATTTCGACGGGCTGATCGAACAGGCGCTGGACTATGCCAGGATCATCGGCTGCGACCGCCTGCACGTCATGGCCGGGATTCCGCCGGAAGACGCGGACCGCGCGGAATGCGACGCGGTCTATATCCGCAATATCAGACACGCCGCCGCCAGGCTGGCGCCGCATGGCATCACGGCGCTGATCGAGCCGATCAACCAGCGCGATATTCCCGGTTTCCACCTGAACCGCCAGGACCAGGCGCTGGCGGTGCTCGCCGCCATCGGCGCGGAAAACGCGAAGGTCCAGATGGACCTGTATCACTGCCAGATCGTCGAGGGCGACGTGGCGATGAAAATCCGCGCCAATTTCGGCCATGTGGGGCACTTCCAGATCGCCGGCGTACCGGAACGCCACGAACCCGATATCGGCGAAGTGAACTATCCCTACCTGTTCGATGTCATCGACGAACTCGGTTACACCGGCTGGATCGGCTGCGAATACCGGCCAAGAGGCGAAACCCGCGCCGGACTTGGCTGGGCCGCGCCTTACGGGATCAGCGCCGCCTAACCCGCGCACGGTCCATATTCGTGCTGTCGTCAATACGGGAGAAAACCGCCTGTTCCGGCACGCTCAGGAGATGCGCCGGCAGTTTCGTCGATGCATCCCGTCGCTCACTGCCCGATACCTTCGACTTCGACGTTGTTTGTCCAGACATGATGTCCTCCTTGCCACTGTATAATTCTGCAATGCAAGAAGGTTAAGAGGACAGCTTATTTCCAGTATGAGAACTGTTCGGCAAAAAACCGTCTTTGTTCTTCGGTTAACCGGGCGGGCTCGTTATTCGAAATATGTTTCGGGTGAAGCAGCGTCACCCTGTCATACCGGTGCGGCCCGATGTCGTCAGGGTCCGGTGGGCTCATTGCATTTATCTGTTCGGATATTTGTCCCGCATCGTCGATGGAGAGCGTGATTTCCAGTATGTTCGCAATATCGAGAATGGCTTTTTCCGGATTGTTCTGAATGGTCAGGTAGTCTGTTTCCACGGCCGAGCGCGCATGCCAGTAGTTATATAGATGCATTTGCATCAGTATCTGGATGAAGAAATTATCGTCTGTCAGCCAACCCATTCTTTTTGAGGATTCGATACATTCCAGCAGGTCCCGCTTCGTCGTTAGAACCAGCGAGTAATCGAATCGAACCTGCTCGGGCGTATGGACTTTCACCAGGTGAACGGGTTCTTTCGTCGCCGGATCATAATCCGCGCACCATCCCGAATAAATCGCCGGGTACTTCCGGTTCAAGATCAGCCTGGCGGCATTGTACTGCCAGGTACTGCCGGAGCGCGGCATGCCCGCGATCAGAATGACGAATGGCTTCACGCTTCAACTTTCACATTATCGCCAACCCGGTTCCCGGACAGGTTCGCCAGCGCAATCGCGCGACCCGGAAACAACAAAAAAAGCCGCCCAACACTACGTTGAGCGGCCCTTTTGACACAACCCGCCGCGTTGGACGGCATATCGGGTAACAGGTATCAGCGCGAATAGAACTCGATAACGAGGTTCGGTTCCATCTGCACCGGATACGGCACATCGGAAAGGCCCGGCGCGCGCATGAAGGTTGCGGCCATCTTGCTGTAATCGACGGTGATGTAATCCGGCAGGTCGCGTTCGGTGGAGGCGATCGCTTCCAGCACCATCGGCAATTCGCGGCTCTTGTTCCGGACTTCGATCACGTCTCCGTCCTTTACTTCGTAGGACGGGATGTTGACGCGCTTGCCATTGACCTTCACATGACCATGGTTCACGAACTGGCGCGCGGCAAACACCGTCGGCACGAAGCGGGCGCGATAGACCACTGCGTCAAGGCGGCGTTCCAGCAGCCCGATCAGATTCTCGCCCGTATCGCCGGGGCGGCGGACGGCTTCCTTGTAATAGGAATGGAATTTCTTTTCGCCGATATTGCCGTAATAGCCCTTCAGCTTCTGCTTGCCCATCAGCTGGGTGCCGAAGTCAGAAGCCTTGCGGCGGCGCTGGCCATGCTGGCCCGGCGGGTAGTCGCGGGAATTGCTGGGGCTTTTCGCACGGCCCCAGAGATTGACGCCAAGGCGCCGGTCGATCTTGTACTTCGAACTCTGTCTCTTTGACATTTCCATATATCCCGTTGTTTACGGTGTTGTTGTTGTTCCGGTACCCGTCGAACGGAGGGACGCACCGCGCCCGCAATCCCAGAAGCGGGCGGGAGTATATGGTTTCGCGACCCGATGTCAAACGCCAAATGGCGCGAAAACGGCCGGTTTGCGCGGCTTTTACCTTTACGGGCGCCGGATCAGGCAGGACAGGATGCCATGCAGTGTCTTGACCTCCTGTTCCATCAAACCCGCGCGCTGGAAGATATTGCGAATCTGGCGCACCATTATCGCCCGCTTTTCCGCCACATGAAAAAATCCGCACTCATCCAGCGCGGCTTCGAGACGAGTGAAAAAATTGATCAGTTCTCCCTTGGTCGCGGGCTGCGTGCGCCCGGCGGGCAGGACGGCGGGCGTGGTTTCATCGGCGGACTGGAACCATTCATAGGAAATCACCGCGACCGCATGACTGAGATTGAGCGAACTGAAGCCCGGATTGAGCGGAATCTGCACGACCGTGTCGGCGCAGGCGATATCGTCATTGCTGAGCCCTGCCCGTTCGCCGCCATACATGATGCCCACCGTACCGCCCTCGGCCAGGATGCGGCGCATATCGGCAACGGCGCGGCGCGGCGTCAGGACCGGCTTGATCATGTCGCGCGGCCGTGCCGAGGCGGCGTAGACATGGGTCAGGTCCGCGATGGCGGCCGGAGTCGTCTCATAAACGCGGGCCGATTCCAGCACCATGTCGGCGCCCGATGCCGCGCTTTTGGCGCGCGGGTTGGGCCAGCCGTCGCGCGGCTGGACCAGCCGCAAGTCGCCCAATCCGTTGTTCAGCATGGCCCGCGCGCACATGCCGATATTCTCGCCAAGCTGGGATTCGACCAGAATGACCGAGGGTCCACCGGTTCCCGGCACGATAGTTCTATCCGTTCCCGACATCCCGCTACTCCGCAGCCCGCATAGATCAGATCATGGGTTGCTGGAATCGCCTTTGGCGATCCAGAAAACCATGTGAATCTGATCTATCTAATTGAAGACATAGCACCTTCACAGGTTTAAAGGGAACCTGGTGCAGTTCCCTTTAAACCTGATGTGCTATAACCTGATATACTCGCCAACCATGCGCCTCGTCCGACCTTTCGAAATCCTGTTCCTGCTGGGCGCCGTCCTGGCGGGCGTCGCCGTTTCTATCTGGCTCGCGATCTGGAGTCCCGATGCGCTGTTGCGCGATCCGCTGCCGCTGTACCGTCAGGGCGCGGCAACGTCCAGCCCGGAAATTACCGGCGACCGCACGGTCCGCGCTATCCGGTTGGTAGGTCCAGACGGCGAAACCATCTCTTTCCGGGTCAGTCAGCCAACGAAACTGCCCCTCAACCCGTTGCCGGTCCTGGTCGTCGTGACGGGATTTCCCGGTGCGCCGGATCCAATTCAGCATATCACGCATCCCGGGCAGAATGTCATCGTCTCCTACCATCCCCCCTTCGATCCGGAGATGCGGCTCGAAACGCTTTCCCTGTTCAATCTCTGGCAGACCCGTCGCGTGATATACCGTATGCCGGAGGAGGTTTCCGCCCTCCTGGCCTGGATTGGACGTCAGGAATGGGCGGACAGAAAGCGCATCAACCTGGCGGGATACGGCCTGGGTGCGGCCATACTGCCCGCGATCCGGCGACGCGCCGCCGCCACCGGGCAACCGGTGAAGGCTTCGATCTTCATCAACGGCGGCGCGGATATCGAAGCGCTCGCCAGCGCGGATCTCGGCGGCGGAATGGCCTGGCTGGCGGGACAGGTGCTCCGCCCCCTCAACCCGGCAACGCATCTGCCCGAAATCTCCGGCCCTTTCCTGGTCATCAACACCGATAACGACACAGCGATCCCCGTAACCACGCGATCCGCGCTGGAAACGCTGCTACCCGAACCAATGACGATTGCCAACGTGATGCGCGGAACGGATAGCCGGGAGGACTATATTGCGCGGATCATCCGGGTTGGCCAGAACTGGCTGGTTGCACAATCCGCTCTCACCCCCTGAGGCACTTACCGCCGTTTCACCGAAACACAGACAGAAAGACGAGACCCGATGGACGAATCAGTTCTGACGAAAATCCGCCACATTATCGGCGGCAACCTGGGCGCCAGCCTTCGTATGGTGCTGGAAGACGCCGGGGATGACCGGTGTATCCTGCAAATGCCTACCGATGGCACGGCGCTCAACGCCCGCCAGCGCGTGCATGGCGGTGCGATTGCCGCCCTGATCGATACCGCCGCCACCGGCGCCGCCTGGGCCTGTCCCGAACTCGGCCCCAACGCGCGCGGCACCACCGTGTCGATCAGCATCAATTATCAGGCCAGTCCGCAGGGAGACATGTTGCGCGCCGCCGCGCGCGTGACACGGCGCGGCCGAAGCATGGTTTTCCTGGAAATCAGCGTCACCGACTCGAACGCAACGGCGATAGCGCACGGGATCGTCAGTTACAAACTCGACCCGGGTTCGCCACAAGGCGCATGACCGAACCCGCGATCAGAATAATTTCGGAAACCGGGTTGATCAGTAAATGACCGCGTAAAATATGGCGCCGATAAGGACCCAGCAGACAGCAGCGCATAATATTACGAATAGGGAGGACCGAAATATCGACCAGCGATCGCCGCTTTCCCTGGCATTGTCGAGGACGGATGCGCCGTGGTGCATTTCACTGCCCCTCAAGTTTCAGTTATCAGGTTCATCAATAACTCATCCGACTACATTTATATAAGAGTAGAATCGAAGCAGGCAAAGTAGATCAAGTAAAAAATTCAAAAATCCGCATCTTTTTTCTGACAACTCCATCCCGTTCCTTATTTTTCACCACTCCTTATTCCGTTACAGTTGGATCGGAAAAATTTTCTCAATGAAGATAGATGATATGGCGCTCAGGATGTTTTTCCGGGACGGCTGCCCCAAAATCCGATGACCGCATACCAGCGCTTTTTCCATGCAGCGCCAGCCCGGGTGCCGGCAGCTACCACACCGGCGTTCTCAATACCGCCCATCGGGCGCAAGGCGATATGATCTTCGATGCGAATCCGGTTCGGCACGGCATGTCCTTTCCCCTGGCATTTCCCATAGGGATCCCTTCTACCATCATGCCGCTGGTCCAGACGCCGATCAACCTGGCGAAAACCTTTTGTTTCGTCCCGTTCGACCGACGTCGAGCCTGCAAAGCGTGGCGGTAAGGTCGAGACGATCACCGTCGGGACTGATGGATTATCCGCAGGCCCCGGTCTCGGCACGAAATTCAATTTCGAACCGATCCGGAGGAAAACATTGCATTTCTATCGCTGAGAGCCCGTTATACTCCGCCTACACCGAGAACGATTGCCAAAGGGGGAACAACAGCATGGCTTTCTACGAATTACGGCAATACAAGATCCTGCCCGGGAAGATGGATGACTGGCTAAAGCTCATGGAGGGGAAAATAATTCCCTTTCAGGTATCCAAGGGCATGGTGATCACCGGCAGCTTCCGCCACGAGGAAGACGAGACCGTCTATATCTGGATGCGCCGCTTCGAAAGCGAAGAAGAGCGGGTCCGGCTGTATGCCGCCGTTTACGAAAGCGACTACTGGAAGACTGAAATCTCTCCGCAGGTCCCGACCTTGATGGACCGTTCCGGGATCGTCGTGAAGCGCATCCTGCCGACTTCGCTGTCAACGACACAGTGAACCGTCACGAGGCGCGGCTTGCGGCCTGAATTGGCCCGCTTGCCATCAATTTTTCCAGCGGATAGGCTCTTGCCGTCCAACTTCAGGCATGACAATCGCACCCGACTGTTACCGTATCACGACCCTGTTCCGGATGAGATCAGTGACCGGACGGCATACTGCAGTGCGCAATTTGGGGAATAGGCAGAAAAAATGGGACTTGACCGGATCATAAACGTCGAAGACATGCATCAACTGGCCAAGAAGCGGCTGCCCAAGATCGCGTTCGATTTCATCGAAGGCGGGGTCGAGGACGAACATGGCCTGGACCGGAATGAAAGCGCCTACCGGCAGCATAATCTGGTCCCGCGATACATGGTCGATGTCAGCGACATCGATCAGAAGACCACCCTGTTCGGGCGGGAATATGACAGCCCCTTCGGCATCTCGCCAACCGGCGCCGCCGCCCTGTTCCGCCCGGGCGCGGATCTGATGCTTGCCGCGGCCGCGCGGGACGCGAATATCCCCTTCATCATGTCCGGCGCCAGCACGGCGTCCATCGAGGAACTGGCGGAAGTCGCGCCGGATCATGGCTGGTACCAGATGTATACCGCCAAGGACAAATCGATCTCGGAGGACATGATCCGGCGCGCGGACGCGGCCGGCCTGTCGACGCTGGTCATTACGGTTGACGTTCCGGTACGTCCCCGGCGCGAACGCAACATCCGAAACGGTTTTACCCGGCCCCTGAAGCTGACCATGGCGACGCGCCTTGACGCATTATGTCATCCTGGCTGGCTGATCCGGTATCTGAAGAACGGGACGCCGCTGATATCCAACTGGGCGAAATACGCGCCCAAGGGCGCCACAGCCGACGATATCGCCACTTTCGTAACCCAGCAGACCGCAGCCACGCTCACCTGGAGCGATATCGAGCGTTTTCGCAAGCTCTGGCCCCGAAAATTTGTCCTCAAGGGCATCATGCATCCCCAGGACGCGTTGCGCGCGGCGGAGCTTGGCGTCGACGGTATCATGATCTCCAACCACGGCGCACGGCAGCTGGACCGGGCCCCTGCCCCGCTGGACGTCCTGCCGGCGATACAGGCCGAGGTCGGCGACCGCATGACACTGATGATGGATGGCGGCATCCGGCGCGGCGCGGATATCGTGACCGCCTTTGCGCTGGGCGTTCAGTTCATCTTCATGGGCCGTCCCACGCTGTACGGCGCCGCCGCCGCGGGCCAGGCAGGCGCCAGCCATGTGATCGGAATCCTTCGCAACGAGATCGAGACAAATATGCGGCAGATGGGTTGCACCAGCCTTGACCGGTTGCCGGAATTTCTGATGTGGGACGATCCGGAGGACCTGCGCCGCAACAAGAACTGAACTCCGACCGGTACCGGTTTTAGCGGTCGACCTGTTTTTGTCACAACAGTTTGTGTAAATTGACCGGAACAGGAATGGCGCGATGACATGAAAATTCTGAAACAGTTGTTCAGGGCGTATCTGGTTTTTCTGTTCATTGCAGGCCACATCGTTGTCGGCATGGGCGCACTCATCGCTTATGACCGTATCGGTAAGTCGCCGCGCCAGATATTCGCGATAGCCGCCGGAAAGCTGAAATCCGTGAACCATTCGCTTGGTTCCATGGCGGAATCCCTGGTGAAAGAGGAGGCACCGAAAAGTTTTGCGCTCATAAAACTGCCCGGCCTGGAAGAATGGCGTGGTCCCGGCGCGTCGGTTCACCGCCCGGCCTGGCGACCGGCATACGGCGCGTCAGGCAAACCCGTCTCCGAAGCGGACATTGCCCTGGGCATAAAGCCCACGACTGTCGCCGGCGGATTTCCGGAGCGTATCGTCTCCGTCGACACGACCGAATCAATTTTGAATGCGGTCAGTAATGCGCAACCGGGAGACGCCATAACCCTGAAACCTGGTATATACACATTCAAAGGCCGCGGCATTCCCGCGAAAACGCCGGGCAGACCCGATGCGCCGATTGCCGTCCGCGCCGAAACGCTGGGTACCGTTACACTGCGCTTCGACATGTCGGAAGGATTCATTGTCGAGGCGCCTTACTGGATATTCGAAAACCTGCAGATCGAAGGCATCTGTACGCAGCACACCTGGTGCGAACACGGGCTTCATGTTGTGGGCAAGGCGGATTCGGTGGTAATCCGCAACAACCGCCTCTACGATTTCAATGCACAGTTAAAGGTCAATAACGGCCCTGTCTATGGCCTGAACGGGAAGCGCCACAGCGATTTTCCCGATTTCGGACTGGTCGAAGGCAACACGGTCGCCGATCGCGGCGTCCGGGAAACCGGAAACCCGGTCACCAAGCTGAATATCAACGGCGGCAACGATTGGGTGGTTCGCGCAAACCTGATCGCCGATTTTGAGAAGGGGCGCGGCGATCAGATCAGCTATGCCGCCTTCATGAAGGCAAACGGGAAAAACGGCGTCTTTGAGAATAACGCGGTTATCTGCCACATGAACCTGGAGAGCTGGGACGGGATCCGGCTTGGCCTGTCCTTCGGCGGCGGCGGGACCGGAAAAAATTACTGCCGGGACTTCAGTTGCGAAACCGAACATACCGGCGGCGTCATTCGGAACAATGTCATCATGAATTGTCCAAAGGATGTCGGAATTTACCTGAACCGCAGCAAGGACACGACAATCGTCCACAACGGCATTTATAACACAGTGGGCGTGGATGTCCGGTTTCCTACCTCCTCCGCCTATCTTGCCAACAACATTATCGATGGACGCATCAGGGAGCGCGACGGCGGCCAATCGACGGCGGAGAACAACCTGACGCCTGGCGGCGGTATTTTCGGGAGCACAGGTATTTCCGCATTATTCGCCGACCCCATCAACGCGAATTTTGACCTGATCGAGAAGGATGCGGTCATCGGACGCGGGATACCCCTGAAAGAACCGGGCGTCGACTTTTGCGCCAGGAAGCGAAAAACGGCCTCGCCCGATCTGGGTCCACTGGACTATGCGGGCCCGGCGACGTGCGACGTCCGGAATATCTGGAAGCGATAAATCGTCCGCAGCGTCGAATTCGATACCGCGCCGCGTCGCGCGTATTTGCATCAGTTCAAAGGTCGATATCCAGCCAGAGCGGCTGATGGTCTGAGCCGTCCGCCACCTCATCCACGCGAACGCCGCGGACGCGGTCCGCAAGGCCGGGGCTGACAAAGGCATAGTCGATGCGGCGGATCCGGGTTTCCTCGAACCTGGTGTGTCCGCCATCGGGCGCGCCGCCGGCGTGCAACCAGGCGTCCAGATAGCCGTCAAACGTCGTGACACGGCCGTAATTCGGATCGTCAGGTCCCGCCATCGCCGTATAGGCGGGGTCGTCCGGGGTCATGTTGAAATCGCCCAGCAGGATGGAATCGCGCGGCATGGGCGTCGGCAATCCTGCCTCGCGCCAGTTGGGTCCCGTCCCGGAGAGGACGCCGCCGTCATAAGCCGCTTCCCGCTGCAGCTCGCGCAGCCGCTGCACCTGGGCCAGCCGCTCTGCCGGCGAGGAATGCGCGAGATGTACCGACGCAATCCGGACCGGACCGCCCGGACATGCAATCACCGCGTCCAATGCCGCCCGCTGCATGCTGACCTGCGTGACCAGACCGTGTTTCGGCAGCAGATGGTTGCGGGACGACAGTATCGGATAGCGCGAGAGCAGCATGTTGCCAAACTGACGGCGGCGGTTGTGCAATCGGCCATCGGCGTCGCGAATGCTCGCGTCCAGATCGATACCGGGCCCATAAACCCAGTGATGTTCCGGCATCCGTTCGGCGATTGCCTGAGCCTGATCGCACATTCCTGACCGGGTCCAGAAGCGGTCGACTTCCTGCATCGCGACGATGTCGGCATCGCCGATTTCGCCGACGATGCGATCGATATCGACACGCCGGTCCCTACCGGTTCCGTATTGAATATTGTAACTGACGAGATTCGTCATCGGCCCTCTATCCCCCTACATAATACGCGTCGAACACCCGCCGCACCCTGCCACGATCCTGCACTTTTGTCAGCGAAAGCACCAGCTGCACCCGTTTACCCGCCATAAGGGCTGTGCACATCGCCACGATTGATTTCGGCCCCTTCGGAACAAATGAGTCCTTTTTACCGTTCATGTGTTGGCCAAGCGCTTTTACTGAGCAACAACCGACAGGACTCCATGAAAAAGCGTTGCCACAGGGTAAGGACGTCCCACCGTCTGGCCACAGGTGTCTGTTTGGCGCTGGGCATGTTCGCTATGGCGAGCCTGCCGGGCTGTTCTGGCGCCGAGGTCCCCGAAACGGGCCCCCGCGTTAAGAGTTTCGCGCTTGAGCAGCCGGAATCGACCCCGCTCGGCAAATCCGTGGCGAGGGCCTCCGGGATGAACCAGGGAGCGTCGGGATTCGAGTTGCTCACCTCCGGAAGGGATGCCTTCCAGGCAATCGTCGCCCTGGTCCGCCTGTCCAGGAAGACGCTTGATCTGCAATACTACATCTGGCGCGCCAACCGCACCGGCAGGCTCCTCATGGCGGAAGTGATCGCCGCCGCCGACCGCGGCGTCCGCGTCCGCCTGTTGCTGGACGACATGGACATCGCCTGGGAGGATGACGAACTCCGGAAACTCAGCGCTCATCCGAACATCGAAATATGCATCTTTAACCCGTTCGAGAACCGCGATGCCGGCCTGCTGGACATCCTGTTCGACTTCCAGCGCATCACGCACCGGATGCACAACAAGGCCTTCATCGCCGACAACAGCGTCGCCGTCATCGGCGGCCGCAACGTGGGCGACCGCTACTTCTCCGTGGACGATCAGTCGAACTACCGCGACCTCGACCTGTATGTCGCCGGTCCGATCGTGCGCGAGGCGTCGCGGACGTTCGACAGGTTCTGGAACAGCGAGTGGAGCATTCCCATCGCCTATATCGACGAGGACGGGAACGGCGACGGCGCGGTCTCCGCCCTGCAGGCGACCCTGCGGGAAGCGGTGGCGTTCGGCGACACTCCCTATGACCTGGTGCAGGATATCGACGCCGCGCGCGATCTTGTCGACGCCCGCTTCGAGCGCCTGATCTGGACCGAGAGCGCGCGTCTGCTGGCCGACAGGCCGAACAAGGCGAAAACGAAACGATCCCATGTCCTGACGAAAATGGAAGCGATGCTCGACGTGAGCCTGCAGCACGAACTGCTGCTTGAGATGGCCTATCTTATCCCCGGCGAAAAGGGGCTGGAATGGCTTTGCGGGTTGGTCGACGAGGGTATCAAGGTACGAGTCCTGACCAACTCGTTCCTGTCGAACGATGTGCTGACTGCCTATGCCGGGTATCGGAAATACCGCGAGGACCTCGTGGCCTGCGGCGTTGAAATTTTCGAGATGCGGCCGCATGCCGAGTTCGTGAAGCGAGACTGGAACTGGCTGAAGCCCACCTCCGCCGCCAACCTCCATACCAAAGCCGCCGTCATCGATGGCGAGCTTGTCCTGATCGGCTCATTCAACCTCGACCCCCGTTCGATCCGCCTTAACACGGAAATAGCGCTGGCCGTGCGCAACGAGCGGCTCGCCGGACAGGTGCGAAAATTCATCACGGACGGCATGAAGCCGGACAATGCCTACCGGTTGAAAGCGGTGGACGGCGACCTCGTCTGGGTCGGCGAAGTGAAGGACGGCAAGCGCCTGAAAAGGACCGAGCCTGGCATTGCCTCGTGGCGCGGCTTCATCACGATCCTATTGTCGACCCTGCCGAACGAGAGCCAGCTCTAACCGCGTTCCGGCGCCGCGAGCGCACCAGTTCCGAAAGGGCAAAAATTATTGTCCCGAGAATCAGGGGAATGAAGTAGTACGCGATCCGAAAGACGATGAGACCGCCAAGCACCGTCTCCCCGGGTATCAGCGTCAGCACGACGCTTTCGATGACGCCCAGGCCGCCAGGCACATGGCTGATCACGGCGACGAGATTGGCAAGCACATACACCGCCACAACCGCCAGATAGGGAACGTCGTGCGCGACACCAATCGCCTGGTGGACGCAACCGGCGACCAGCGCGAAATTCAGCGTTCCAACGAGGATCTGGCCGAGCGCGAGACCCGGCGAAGGCAGCGACAGGGAAAACCCGCGAACGGAAACCGGCCGCCGGATAAAACGGCACGCGGCGACATAGCCAGCAGCGATGCAGATGCAGGCGGCGCCAAGCAGGACCGCGACCCCCGTCGGCACCCCAAGCGCCCCCGACGCCAGTTGCGCGCGGCCCGCCAGCACGATACCAGCCAGCGTGATCAGGCCGAGGCCGACGGTAACGCCGCAGAAAACGATGAGCCGCGCGATATCCGCTGCCGTCAGGCCGTAGCGCGAGTAGAGGCGAAATCGGATCGTACCGCTGCTCAAGGCGGCGAAGCCGATATTATGACCCAGCGACAGACTGGTGAAAGACGTCATCGCAACATATGGGTAGGGAACGTCCTGCCGCACATAGCGCAACGCCAGGGCATCGAAGCCCGTGAGGCAGAGATAGCTGGCCACCGCGAAGAGCCCGACCGGAACGAGTTGCCCCGCGGTGAAGCCCTGCACGGATGCGACAATGGCGTCGATACCGTAGCGTTCCACCGCGCGGTGAAGCAGATACCCCGCGATTGCGATCGCGCCCAGCGCAAACAGCGACTGCCAGATACGCAATCGGGCGAGATTGTCGGTCCGTTTCAGCAATCGAGTCTGTCGCCCCGCTTCAGGATCCATGCCCGACTACCTTCATCCTTCCCGACGGTCTGATTGCGCTTTTCCCTATGGCATGTATTTTATCCAAACAAAGGTCGCGGGACGATCAGGAATTCCGTTCGCCGGCTGCATGGGGCATTAACGCTCGATTACGCCACAGGCTATCCGATTTCCTGCCGCACCGGCGGGGTCGGTTTCGTAGTCATCGGCGCCAGCATGGATCACAACGGCAGCACCGTCCGAATCGAACAACGCATTGTCGAATTGGAGGCGCTCGTTGTAAACCTCTACCTCAAGTTCACCCGATGACGGAACGTGAATATTCGGCATGTCGCCGGCATGCGGGCCGCTTCCGGATTTAAGGCCATGGGCCGTATCCTCTGGATTCGCATGCCCTCCTGCCGATTCGAAAGGCGGTTCACACTTGCCTACCTCATGGACGTGGAAGGCATGGGTTCCTTCGGGTAGTCCCCTGAGGGTCGCGTGCAGCAGCGTTCCATTTGGCGTTTCCACAAACCTGACCTCGCCGACGGGCTTGCCGTCCCTGTCTTTCAAGCTGGCGCTCGCCTCTTCCGCGGCCGCCGCGATAGAGCCGACAGATGCGATCATGGCCCCTATCACCGCGCCGGCATGCATCGATCGAATAAATTTTCCATTCATGCCTTCCTCCGTATTTCCCGCCCTCTGAAATTCCGGCTTCCATTCCGCACCGCCGGTCAGGGCGAATTTTGCATTACCGCCTTTTTCAGTTAACCGATATCGCGCTGCCGGGTTCCTGATATTCCATTAATTTGTGCTTCTTGAAGCGCCCTTCGGAGACAGTGACGCCTCATCCTGCCCGGCGCGGAGGATAGGTCGGCGTGGCAAAACGCCAGGTTTCATACAGTCAAAAGCAGAGTCCCTGGGTGACTTGAGTCCTTGCGGGAGGCTGCTGCGACGGAATGAGGCGTGGAGCCCGCAGATTGGGTTAGGCGCAACGCTTTTGTCGCGATAGTATGAGCGCTATGGCAAGGATCATTATCGTTGGCGGCGGAGTCATGGGCTCCAGCGCGGCCTATCACCTGGCGATGGCGGGCGCCGCCGCCGACGTCACGGTCATCGAGCCCGACCCGACATATGAGTTTGCAGCCACGCCCCGATCCTCGGGCGGTGTGCGGTCGTTGCATTCCCTGCCGGAGAACATCCAACTCGCCCTCTACAGTCAGCAAGTCTACGGCGATTTCGATACCCTCATGGCCGTTGACGGGGAGGTGCCGCATCTGGGATTCCGCCGACATGGCTACCTGAACATCGCAACCAAGCCGGAATCGGCTGAGATCCTGGAATCCGCCTGGAAGATCCAGACCCGCGAGGGCGCACGGGTCGACCTGCTGGATGCGGGTGCCGTGAAGGCGCGCTTCCCGTCGCTCAACACCGACGACGTTATCAACGCGGCGAACGCGATCGACGACGGTTCGCTTGACCCCTATGCGGCGCTGACCGGCTTCCGCAAGAAGGCGACCAGCCTGGGCGTGGAATACCGCAAGGACCGGGTCGTCGGCGTCGGGCACAGCGGCGGCCTCGCGCGCGGCGTCACCCTGGAATCGGGCGAAACGCTGGCCGCCGATTTCGTCGTGAACCTGACCGGCGCCTGGGCCTCGGAGATCTGCGCCATGGTGGGCATGAAGATTCCGGTCGAGCCGATGCGGCGCATGACCTTTTTCTTCGAATGCCGCGAGGAGCTCGAAGTGCTGCCCACCACCCGGGACGATTCCGGCGTGAGCGTGCGGCCCGAGGGCAAGGGCTTCATCTCCGGCTTCACCGACAAGAACGAACCCGGCGGCTGGAACTGGGAGATGGTGCCGGATTTCTTCGAGCGGGTAATCTGGGAATCGTTGGCTCACCGCGTTCCGAAGTTCGCGGCGATCAGGCTCGGCCGATCCTGGCCCGGCCATTACGCGCAGAACCGGCTGGACGGCAACGTCATCATCGGCCCCTGGGAGGGGGAGATGGAGAACTTCATCACCGCCACCGGGTTTTCAGGGGCAGGGTTGCAGAAGGCGCCCGCCATCGGGCGCGCAATCAAGGAACTGGTCATCGACGGCGGCTACCAGACCATCGATCTCACCCGCTTCTCCTATCGGCGGGTCAGGGAGAACAGACCGTTGCTGGAGGCCGGCCTCACCGCCTGAGGCGCCTGCTGGCGTGAACCGGGAGGGATGATCGTTGAGCGTCGTGATGATCACGCTGGAAGAAGTACGCGACATCGCGGACAGGGCGCTGGCCGCCGCCGGTATGAACGAGGCGAACCGCGACGCGGTGGTGGAGATCGTTGTCGCTGCCGAGCGCGATGCCTGCCACAGCCACGGGCTGCACCGCATTCCGGGCTACTGCAGCTCGATGCGCAGCGGCCGGGTAAACGGCCAGGCCGACCCAAAGCTGCACGATCTCGGCCCGAGCCTGCTGAAGGTCGATGCGGATCGCGGCTTTTCGGCGTTGGCCGTGAAACGGGCCCGCCCCACATTGGCGGAAAAGGCGCGGGCGACCGGCGTCGCCATCGCCACCCTGCAGACGGCCAACCATTTCCACGCCCTTTGGCACGATCTGGAGCCGCTGGCGAAGGACGGACTGATCGGGTTGATGTTGGTGAACTCCAGATCCTCGGTGGTGCATCCGGGCGGGCGCGAGCGGATATACGGCACCAACCCGATGGCCTTCGCCTGGCCACGGCCGGGCCGGAACCCGCTGGTCTGGGACATGGCCTCGGCTGCCATCGCGCGCGGCGAGATCGAGATCCACCGGCGCGAGGGCAAGCCGATCCCGGAAGGCTGGGCAATCGATCCGGACGGCGAACCGACAACCGATGCGGCGGCAGGGCTGGCTGGCGCGCAGCTTCCATTCGGCGACTACAAGGGCGCCAACATCGCGCTGATGGTCGAACTGATGGCGGCGGCTTTCGGCGGCGGCAAGCTGAGCGTCCAGGTCGCCGAGGAAGACAATGGCGACGGCGGCCCGCCTGACGGCGGCAACGTCATCATGGCTTTCGATCCGGAGGCATTCGCCGGCAGCGGCCCGGCGAGCGCGACCGAAACGGCCGAACGGCTGTTCGCGCGCATCGTGGGCGACGGCGATTTGCGTCTTCCCTCCGATCGGCGCTATGCCGCTCGCGAGCGAACGCCGAGTGAGGGCGTGGCCATCGAGGAGGCCTACCTGACCACGTTACGCGAGCGGCACTGTCAGGGCAAATTGCCTTGAGCTACCCCTGCCTGTCCCATAGATCAGATCGTATTCGGCCGGAATCGCCTCTGGCGATCCAACCAAACACTTGAAAAATGGTGCCCAGGGGCCGACTCGAACGACCGACACGCGGATTTTCAGTCCACTGCTCTACCAGCTGAGCTACCTGGGCATCCCCGCTTTCAACGTGAAGCGGATGGATTACATAATGAATTACGGCGCGGCTGTCCAGCACCTATAGGCGGCTGTCTTCAGGATCGACGGGGATCGGTTCGCCCGGATCGGGTTCTTCGTCCGTCATGATGCGGTAACCGCCCGTAAGCCATCGCTGCAGGTCCACATCCGCGCATCGTTTTGAGCAAAACTGCCTGAATGCCAGATCGACCGCATCGCCGCAGATAACGCATTTTTTGCCGCTCATGATGTCTCCTTTCCCGGCCGCATGGCAATTTCCCAGTCATCCGCGCCTTCCGACCGGTCAAAGCGCAATGGCTGGCCCAGCCGCCTGTTTACGGCCGCCAGCGCCGGGGCGAACGGACCGTCTTCCAGCAATTCCGCCACCTCGGGCGACGCCGTCGCACAGGGAACACCCGATCCCTTCAGGCGCTGTGCGGCCCGCAAAATGGCGCAGGCCGTCGCCTCGGGCGAGGCCGTGGCGGTGGCGCGGCGGCGCAATAAATCGTCCAGCGGCGGCGACATCCGGCGGCGCGTCAGTTCCACCAGTCCCGCAACCGTCAGGTCAAGAACATCGACCTGCAACGGGTCGTGCCGGAAAGCCTGCCGGACCGCCTGCAGGAACTGTGCACGGGCATCCTTGCGCTTCACGGAGATAAAATCCACCACGATCAACCCGGAAATATTTCGCAACCGAATCTGCCGGGCCACTTCCGGCAGGACGGCCAGATTGGTCTTGAGGCTCGCGCTATCGGAAGAACCGCGGCCGCCGGCGCCGCTGTCGACGTCAATCGCCGTCAGCGCCTCGGCGGTATCGAAAATTAACCTTGCGCCGCCCGGAAGGGACACAACCCGGTCGCAGACACCGTCTATCGCGTCGGCGATGCCGTGCGCATCGAAAATGGGGACCGTGCCCGAATGCAGATGCAAGCGCCCCTGCCGGTCCGGCATCCTCTCATCGACAAGTGTCAGGGCCTCCCGCAATACCAGCCGGTCGTCGATCACGGTGTCGCCGGTTTCCATGTCGCGCAAAGTCCTGGCCAGCAAAGACGGCGGGGCAAGCAGCACACCGGGCACGGCAGCGTCCGGTGCGGATTCCCCGAGCGCCCGCCAGGCGGCTCGCAGGCGTTCTGCTTCCATGGCGATAACCGCATCGTCGACACAGGCCGCCGCCGCCCGGACAGCCACCCCCTCTCCCTGCTGCAGGATTGCCGGCATAACGGCCTCCAGCCGCGCCCGTTCCCGGCCGTTGCCGAGCCGCGCGGAATACACGATACCGGGCCGCGACGGCGTCCAGACGAGGTAGCGTCCCGGAAGCGCGATGCGGTCGGCCAGCGCCGGTCCCTTTGAGCCGCTGCCATCCCGGCTGACCTGAACGGTGATCGCCTGCCCCTCATGCAGCCCCTTGTGCCGGCGCAGGAAGCCCTCGATCCCGGCGCCAAAATCGACGAAGGCGCCATCGAGACCGGGTTCCACGCGCCGCACCCGCCCGCGATAGATACCATCGACCATTGAGGGCCGATCGATCCTTTCGATTCGCAGTTCCACCAGCTTGCCCTTGCCGTCGACCAGCGCAATCCGGGTTTCTCCCGGCGAAACCTCGACGAGAAGATCGATTGCATCCGTCGTCATGCCCGTAATCCCATACCCTGCAGCAGTTGCGCCGTCTCGAAAAGCGGCAGGCCGACGACGTTCGAATAGGAGCCGTTGATCTGGCGCACGAATGCGGCGGCCCGCCCCTGGATTGCATAGCCCCCCGCCTTGCCGTTCCATTCCCCGCTGGAAAGATAGGATTCGATTTCATCCTGCGACAGCCGCTTGAAGACGACGGCGGTCAGGACGATCCGCGCCGATCGGCGACCGTCGGGCCCGCATAACGCGATACCACCGTAAACCCGGTGGCGTTCTCCCGACAGCAGGTTCAGGCAGTCCCGGGCAGTCTGGAGATTATCCGCCTTCGGCAGTATCCGCCGGCCACGCGCCACCACGGTATCCGCCGCGAGCACGATCGAATCCGGGTATTGCGTTGCAACGACGTCGCATTTCGCCGCCGCGATTCGCGCAGCATATTGGCGTGGCAGTTCCCGGGGCAAGGGCGTTTCGTCGATGTCTGCGGGAATGACAGCATTTGGCGGCAGGCCGATTTGCGTCAGCAGTTCAAGCCGGCGCGGCGACGCCGACGCCAGGACCAGACGCGGCGCGCGGTTACACTGCGGCATGGTTACTTGTGGCGATATATGATCCGCCCCTTGGACAGGTCGTAAGGCGTCATTTCCACAGTCACCTTGTCGCCCGCGAGGACCCGGATACGGAAACGACGCATTTTACCAGCCGTATGCGCAAGCAATTCATGACCGTTTTCCAGTGTTACCTTGAACATTGCATTGGGCAGCACTTCATTCACGGTGCCTTCGAATTCCAGAAGCTCTTCTTTTGCCATACCTTCTTCTCATCAAGCCTATGCACGGTATTATTATAACCAGTCCGTCCGGTAGCGACCATCATATGCCTATTGACGGGGCAATGGGAAAGCGGTCTTTAAGCCGGTTCATCAACTGATCGCGAATTTGCCGATAAACCGTCAGGCGCCGTTCCCGGCTGCCGTCAATCGTGCTGGGATCCAGTGTATGCCAGAACTCGACCTCAACGGCCATCGTTCTGGTCATTTCGAGCGCATGATGCTGGGCTTCGGGCGAGAGCGTAATGATCAGATCATAGGACGTGTCTTCCAGTTCATCGAATGTCTTCGGCTTATGGCGCGACAGATCGATACCGATCTCGTCCAGAACCCCGACAGCGAACTGGTCCAGTTCCCCGGCCCGCACGCCGACGGAATCGACATATACCCTGTGCCCGTGCAGGTACTTCATCATGGCTTCCGCCATCGGAGAACGCACCGCGTTCCAGGTACAGGCGAAGAGAACGGAATCCGGCATCTCAATCATCGGGTCAGCCGCGGAAATGCAGCACGCAAAGCAGCGTGAACAGACGCCGCGCGGTATCCCTGTCCATGACGGCCTTGCCTTCCAGCCGCTCCATCAGGAACTCGGAACCTTCGTTGTGCAGGCCGCGCCGGGCCATGTCGATAGTCTCGATCTGCGACGGCGACAATCGTTTGATCGCATCGAAGTAACTTTCGCAGATCTTGAAATAATCGCGGATGATACGCCGGAACGGCATCAGCGACATCGAAATACTGGCCAGCGCAACACCAAGGGTATTGCTGATATCGATGACCAGCCTGTTGGCGTCCTCGACCCTCATGCGGACCCGGTACGGTCCGTCAAAATCGCCAACCGGCGCGAAATGGTTCGCCTCGAGAAGGTCGTAGATTGCCGCCGCGCGTTCATGCTCGACTTCGGCGCTGCGGCTGACCAGCGTCTTCCGGTCGAGTTCAATATGAACGATGCGCTGATCCGACATCGCAACGGCGCGCCTATCCGTTGCGGGAGGAATTCAACCGGATTGAAACCGAACGTGCATGCGCCGCCAGCCCCTCTGCATTCGCCAGCGATACGGCAGCGGGTCCGATTGCGGCCAGACTGGCCGCGTCGCAGCCGATCAGGGTCGTCCGCTTCATGAAATCCAGCACACTCAAACCGGACGAAAACCGTGCGGTCCGTGCGGTCGGCAGGACATGGTTGGGGCCACCGACATAATCGCCAATTGCTTCGGGCGTATAACGGCCCAGGAAGATCGCCCCCGCATTGCGTACCTGTGCGGCCAGTGCATCCGGATCCGCAACCGCCAGTTCAAGATGCTCCGGCGCGATGCGGTTCACCAGCGGAATGGCGTCCGCCAGTGCGCCCACGGCGATGACAGCGCCGTTATCGCGCCAGCTGGCGGCCGCGATAACGCCACGCGCCATGGTTGTGAGCTGCCGTTCAACCGCCCCGGTCACCGCATCGGCAAAGTCCCGGTCATCGGTGATCAGGATCGACTGCGCCGCTTCGTCATGTTCCGCCTGTGACAACAGGTCTGAGGCAATCCAGTCCGGGTCGTTTTCCCGATCGGCAACCACGAGGATTTCCGATGGACCCGCGATCATGTCGATGCCGACATGGCCGAAGACCTGTCGTTTCGCCGCGGCGACATAGGCATTGCCGGGGCCGACGATCTTGCTGACCGCGGGAATGCTTTGCGTGCCATAGGCCAGGGCGGCAATCGCCTGTGCGCCGCCGATCCGATATACCTCGGTAACCCCGGCAAGGCGCGCCGCCGCCAGAACAAGCGGGTTGACCTTCCCATCCGGTGTCGGCGCAACCATGGCGATCCTTTCGGTCCCGGCAACCCGGGCGGGAATCGCGGTCATCAGCACGGAACTGGGATAGGCTGCGGTCCCGCCCGGCACATAAAGGCCAACCGCCTCCACGGCGGTCCAGCGAGCGCCCAGCCGAACGCCGGCGCTGTCTGTATAGGACAGGTCTTCCGGCACGAGCCTGCGGTGGAAATCCTCGATCCGCGCCGCGGCCTGCGCCAGCGCCGCCAGAACATCCGGGTCGCAGGCGGATGCCGCCGCCTCAAGCGCGTCATCGCCGATCCGCAATGCCGATGCTTCGAGATCGAGACGGTCGAACCGCCTGGTATATTCCAGCAGGGCGGCATCGCCGCGTCGGCGAACATCGTCCAGAATCGCCGCGACGGTGGCGCCCACATCGACGCTGGATTCCCGCTTGGCCGCCAGAAGTTCCGCGAATGCCGCCTCGAAACCCGGGTCGCCTGCGGACAGCCTAAGCGGCATCGGCGATCTCGCGGAACCGGTCGATCCAGGGCTGGACTTCCGCCGGCCGGGTCTTCAGCGCCGCCCGGTTGACGACAAAACGGCTGGTGACATCCGCGATCTTCTCGATTTCAACCAGGCCGTTTTCGCGCAGGGTCGCGCCGGTCGAGACCAGATCGACAATACGCCGGCACAGCCCCAGCCCGGGGGCCAGTTCCATCGCGCCGTTCAGCTTGATGCATTCCGCCTGCACGCCGCGTGCGGCGAAATGCTTGCGGGTAATGGCCGGATACTTGGTGGCGACACGGATATGGCTCCATCGCGTCGGGTCGTCGCTTTCCACCATATCCTTCGGCTCCGCCACGGAAAGGCGGCAGTGGCCGATATCCAGATCCACCGGCGCATACAGTTCGCCGTAATCGAATTCCATCAGCACATCATTTCCGGCAACACCGAAATGCGCGGCCCCGAAGGCGACGAACGTCGCCACGTCGAAGCTGCGAACGCGGATGATCGACAATCCCTCCACATTGGTGGAAAACTGCAACTGGCGCGCGTTCGGATCGTCGAACGCCGGTTCCGGCGTGATTCCCGCCCGGTTCACCAGCGGCATCACTTCCTTGAGGATGCGTCCCTTTGGCAGAGCCAGGATCAGCGATTGATTGGCGCGCACGACGAAAACCCCGCGTTCGGTTTGTTTGCGAAGGTTACATGACACAAGCCAACGGCCGATTCCAGTGCGTTTTCCCGAACCGCAAAGCAGCAGCCTACTCGGCGACGGCGCCGGATACCGGGTTCATCACATCGGCCATGCCCAGCGATTCACCGGTGACGGGGTCACGCATCACCCCGTTGGGTTTGGCAAAGGCGTTGGGATACGGCGTCTGCTCCTCGCGAAAGACCGGCATATGGGCCGAAACGGCGGATTCCACGTCGCTGCCGAGCCGCGTATCAAGGGTCGCCCGCCCATCGCCGCTGACATCGATCCGGGGATGGTGGAAGGCATCCTCGAAATCCATTCCGCCTTCCGCCAGCATCGACGAGACCTGCATGACGGCCGGCATGATCCGTCGCCCGCCCGACGCGCCGATCGCGAACCAGGGCCTGCCGTCGCGCGTCGCCATCACCGGGCACATATTGGTCAGCGGCCGCTTGCCGGGCTCCAGCGAATTCGGCCGTCCCGGGCGCGGATCGAACCACAGTATCCCGTTATTCATCAGGATACCCGTTGCCGGCAGCACAACCTTGCTGCCGAATACCGACAGCAGCGTCTGGGTCAGGCTGACCATATTGCCGTCTTTGTCGATCACGCAGAGATGCGTCGTGGAACCCGGGCTGCGCCGGTTATCCCGGTCGCCCATCGTCGCCAGCCGGTCGGTATAGGCCCGGTCCAGCGCCGTCGCCCACAGGGCATATTCCGCCGGCCCGGGCGCGCCCTTGCCGATCCTGCCCTTCGATTCGTCCAGCGCCTCGAACATGGTCGGTCCCGCCGTAAGGCCCGGCGCGGCAAACAGCCGTCCGTCGCCGAACGGGCGCTCCAGGGGTTCCACTTCCCGGGCGTGATAGGCGGAAAGGTCGCCAAGGGTCATCGCACTGCCGCCCGCCTGGAGGTCCGCCACGATCCGCGCGGCAATATCGCCTTCGTACAGGTCGCGATGCCCCGTGACCGCCAGCCGCCGCAGGGTATCTTTCAACTGCCCCATGGGAATATGCGGCACCGGCCTGCCCAGCATCGGCACCGGCGGCACGCCGCCGGGCAGATAGATATTCCGGCTTTCCGGATAGCGCAGCAGGTCTGGCATGGCCGCGGCAATGCGCAGCGTCGTCATCCAGTTGACCGGCAGGCCCCGCTCGGCGAGTTCGATGGCGGGCGCCAGAAGATCCACCCATGCCTTGGTTCCGTATCGTTCCCAGGCAAACCCGACGCCCTCGACCTGTCCCGGCACGGCCATGGCATGGTAGCCGTGCACATTGCGATCCTCCACCACCGCGGGCCAGGTGAATATATCGCCGCCCTCGCCCGCCGCCGGCGGGTAATCCGCCGGATCGAGGCCGGCTGGTGCTACCGCGCCGTAATCGATGCAGCGCACCCGGTCGTCCGCCGCCGTGTAGACCAGCATGTAGCCACAGCCGCCCGGGCCGCTCATCCAGGGTTCGATTACCGATATGGCGAAGGAAGCCGCCACAGCCGCATCCACCGCGTTGCCGCCGGTCCTCAGGACATCGGCGCCCGCCTCCGCCGCGGCGCGGAAATGGCTCGTCACGATACCGCCGCCGCCCCGCACGACCGGCTTTCTGACCTGCCAGTGCTGATAAAAATTCGTATCCATGGCCGGGGAGTGTTGCGTGCCGTACCCGACGTGGCAAGCACCATGTCGTGCAGCACTCCCGTCCGTGTACGACCCCGCCGTCATGCCCTACAGTTTCGGCAGGACATCGTCGGCGAACCGCGCCATCTGCGCCGTCTGCTCCACCGCGCTGTCTCCGCGATAACGGATGATGACGCTTTCGAAGCCCGCATCCAGGATGGCTTTCAGATCGTCCACAATCTGCGCCTGGGACCCGCTGCCGGGTTGCCGGTTGCCATAAACGCTCTGTTTTGGTTCGCCCGGGGCGATAAACAGCTTGTAGACCAGTTCCAGATCGTCATAGCGCCGTCCCGCCTCTTCCGCGAAGCGCTTTAGCGCCGCCAGCCGGTCCGGCACCTGCCGGGGTTCCAGCGCCGTCGCCAGCCAGCCGCCATGCCGCACGACCCGCCGCAATGCCGGATTGGAGACACCGCCGATCAGGATGGGCGGATGCGGCCGTTGGATGGATCCGGGTACCGAGTGGACCGGATCGAAACGATACGTCTCCCCTTCGAATCCAACCTCCCCACCCGCCGCCATGGCCTTGAAGATTTCCAGATATTCATCCGTCACCTTGCCGCGCAGCGCGAAATCGGCCGTGTGCAGCGCCTCGAATTCCTCCTTCAGCCAACCCACCCCTGCCCCCAGGATAACCCGCCCTCCGGAAAACTGGTCGATGGTGATCAGCTGCCGCGCGGTGACGATCGGATTGCGATAGGGAATGATCAGGACCGCCGTGCCAATGCGGATGCGTCTCGTAGCCCCGGCGAGCACCCCCATCGCGGCGATGGGTTCGAGCAACGGGTCGTCGGTCGGCGCCGGAAAATCGCCTTTGACGCTGAACGGGTAGCGCGAGGCAAACCGCGTCGGGAACACAATGTGATCCGCCAGCCAGATCGAGCCAAATCCCGCCTGTTCGGCGAATTGCGCCAGGGTCAGCACCGTATCCGGCTGCGCCAGCGGCCCGTAAATGCCCACATCGAGCCCGAATTGTCCGATATCCGCCATGTTCATACTCCCTGTTCAAATTTACCGGACCGTAATATCAGGCCAATGCCGCGTCCAGAGTCCAGGGACGACATACACCGCCGGTCGCATGTCCGAAGGCGCCGAACCGTGCTATTCTCACGCCTTCCGTCCCGGAAACACAGGATATGCCCATGACCGCCCAACTGAACCGCCTTCTCGACATCATGGCGCGGCTGCGCGATCCCGAGACAGGCTGCCCCTGGGATGTGCAGCAGGATTTCGCCAGCATCGCGCCCTATACGATCGAGGAAGCCTATGAAGTCGCCGACGCCATCGAACAGGGGGATATGGCGGCACTGCGCGAGGAACTTGGCGATCTGCTGTTGCAGGTCGTGTTCCACGCCCGCATGGCGGAGGAACAGCGCGTCTTCGATTTCAACGCCGTGGCCAAGGCCATTGCCGACAAGATGGTGCGGCGCCACCCGCATGTCTTCGGCGACGCCAGTTTCAATGACGAGAAGGCGCAGCGCGCGGGCTGGGAATCCCAGAAGGCCGAGGAACGCGCCGCCAAGGCCGCGAAGGATGGGCGAGTTCCCAGCGTACTGGACGGCGTCCCCGGCGCCCTTCCCGCGCTGATGCGCAGCGAGAAGCTGGGCAGGCGCGCGGCGCGGGTCGGTTTTGAATGGCCGGATATCGCCGGCGCGGTTGCCAAGCTGGACGAGGAAATCGCCGAACTGAAGGTGGAGGCCGCGGCCCCTGCCCCGGATACCGCGCGGCTGAAGGACGAAATCGGCGATGTGCTGTTCAGCGTCGTCAATGTCGCCCGGCATCTGGATATCGATCCCGAGGACGCGCTGCGCCACGCCAACGCGAAATTCGAAAGGCGATTCCATGCGGTGGAACAGGGTTTCACGGCAAACGGCATCGATATCGCCGACGCCGACCTGGATACGATGGAGGAACGCTGGCAGGCCGCGAAAATAAGGGGGCTTTAATACAGCTCCGTCGCGTAGCGCCTGACCATCTCGACTTCCGGTTCGACCGGATCCTGGCTGCCGGTCTGGTCGCGCAGCATTTCATTCATCGGTGGCAGGGCGGCGCTGCGTTCCGGCCAGGTTTCCGGCTTCCACAATGCGGAACGCATCAGCGACTTGGCGCAGTGCAGAAAGACTTCCTCTGTCTTCACTTTAAGGACTGTCAATGGATTACGGCCCTGATGCGCGCAAAGCGCCAGCAGTTCCGGTTCGTCGTGAATCGTCGCCGGGCCATTTACCCGCAGCGTCTCGCCCACATTCGGAACCAGGAAGATGATGCCGACGCGCGGATTGCGCAGGACATTGCGCAAGCCGTCGAGGCGCTTGTTCCCGGGCCGATCCGGAATCAGCAGTGTTTCATCGTCCAGCACCTTCACGAAGCCCGGCGCATCGCCCTTGGGCGACACGTCGAGCCGGCTGCCGTCCGAGGTGGACAGCAGCAGGAAAGGCGAATGTTCGATAAACCGGCGGCAATGCCGGTCCAGCCGGGGCATTTCCTTTTCGACCGCCCGGCCCTTGGGAAAGCCATAAAGTTCACGAAGCTGTTCTTCACTTTCGATCATCATATCGTCCTTCTGCCGGGTCGGCGAAATCGCCCGCAATTCAATCCTTCATCAGCGGCTGGATCAGCGCCGAGGTATCCCAGCGCCCGCCGCCGCGCTGTTGCACCAGCGAATAGAACTGGTCGACCAGCGCCGCCACCGGCAGGCGCGCGCCGTTGCGATTGGCCTCCTCCAGGCAGATTTTCAGATCCTTGCGCATCCAGTCGACGGCGAAGCCGAATTCGAACTCGCCCTTGATCATGGTCGAACCGCGATTGTCCATCTGCCAGGATTGCGCCGCGCCCTTGCCGATCACCTGTAGCACCTTTTCCATATCCAGCCCGGCCTTCATGCCGAAATTGACGCCTTCCGCCAGGCCCTGAACGAGGCCGGCGATGCAGAGCTGGTTCACCATCTTGGTCAACTGCCCGCTGCCGGTCTTGCCAAGCAAGACGCAGGCCTGCGCATAACAGTCGATGACCGGTTCGACGCGCTTGAAATCCTTCGCCACGCCGCCGCACATCACGGTCAGCTTGCCGTTTTCCGCGCCGGCCTGACCGCCGGAAACGGGCGCGTCGATGAACCCGATACCGAGCTTCTTCGCTTCCCCCGCCAGTTCGCGGGCGACATCGGCGGAGGCGGTCGTGTTATCGACAAACACCGTACCCTTGGCCATGCCGGCGAAGGCGCCGTCCTTGCCCAGCACGACGCTGCGCAGGTCATTGTCATTGCCCACGCAGCAGAATACGAACTCGGCGTCCTTGGCGGCCTCGCGCGGGGTCTTGGCCGACTTGCCCTTGTGCTGTTTCGTCCACTTCGCCGCTTTCGCAGTCGAACGGTTATAAACGGTCACGTCATGCCCGCCCGCGGCCAGATGTCCCGCCATCGGATAACCCATGACGCCAAGACCGATAAAAGCGACTTTTGCCATTTTGAAAGCTCCTGTTCGAAATTTTCTACAACCGATCGACCCGCCCGCAATCTAGCTGGCTGCAACCGCCGGTTCAATCAATCTGCATTTCCCGAAGCAATAGGCGCCAGGTCGGCTCGTCGCGGGCGCAGAGCAGCGCCTGAACCCGCGTCGTCGGCCGGTAAGGCGCGCCACGGATCACCCCGGCGCAACCACCCGCTTCCCGGACCAGCAACACGCCGGGCGCATGGTCCCAGGCCCATAGCTGATTGTAGAGCCGGAACTGCATCTGGCCGTCCAGCAGGGCCAGGAATTCCTGTCCCGCACACCGCATGCTCTTTTCGAGGGTAAAGGTCTCTGTGAAATGCTGTCGCAGGATGGGTCGCCGTTCCTGCGGGAACGAACCGAAATTGACGCGACCGCTGATTTTCCGGCCTTCAGGCGATGGCGGCAGATGCAGTCGCCGGTCGTTCAATTCCGCCCCGTCGCCATGTATCGCGATGGCCATCAGGTCGCGCACCGGGTCGTAAATCCATGCACCGACGGTCTTGCCCTTGTGGATATAGGCAATCATGACCGCGAAGAGCGGTCGGCCCGCCGCAAAATTTGCCGTACCGTCCACCGGGTCGATGATCCACATGGGTACATCGTCATCCAGGCGATCAAGCAGGTCCGGATTTCCATGGGTCGCTTCCTCGCCAACGACCAGTGTTCCCGGCGTCAAGCCGGACAACATGCCCGTCAGCCGTTCCTCCGCCTCGCGGTCGGCGACCGTGACGATGTCGCCGGGCTTCTTTTCGATCACCTCATGCGCCGCAAGTGCCTGAAACCGCGGCATGATATCGATCATTGCGGCTTCCCGGATAAAGTCGGCAACTCGTTGAGGATCGGGGATCATCTGCCCTCGCGCACTATGGCAAGACTATCCGGAACAAAAACGGGGGCCGCAAATCCATCGCAGCCCCCGCATCCGAATGTCACATTTGTATTTTACTCAGCCAACGATACCCATGATATCCGACTCCGACATGATCATCATCGGTTTCCCGTCGATCTGGACTTCCGTACCGGACCACTTGCCGTACAGGACCCGGTCCCCCTTCTTGACGTCCGGCGGCATGAGCTTGCCGTCCTCGTTCCGTCTGCCCGGGCCGACGGCGATCACTTTGCCTTCCTGCGGTTTTTCCTGCGCCGTGTCCGGAATAATGATCCCGCCGGCGGATTTCGTTTCGGCTTCAAGCGGCTGCACCAGCACGCGATCCTGCAAGGGCCTGACACTCATCGTTCGCTTCTCCCTGATCCACAACAAGCCGCCGCATGGGGGTCACGCGGCAACGCAAAATTCATATGACCGCGCTATAGATTTACACGCCGCACCTGTCAACCTCAGCCAGACACCAGCCGCGCGAAGGCGCCGCTGTTCAGACCGGAAACCGCTGACGGAACCGGGCTTCGTCTTCCGCTTCCAGCTGGACGGAAATCCGGACATTGCCCTCTTCGTCATCCTGTCGGTCGATTACGTTGCCATGGCTGTACAGCCAGGCGATTGCCGCGCCGTCGGAGCCGCGCAGCGAAAAGTTAAGGACACTCGCGCCCATGGCCAGCCGCTGCTCTATCGTTTCGGTCAGCAGATCGCATCCTTCGCCGGTCACGGCCGAGACCGCGACGACCGTTTCATTGCGCCGCGATTGTTCGATAATCCTGTTACGGCCATCCGGGGACAGCAGGTCGATCTTGTTCAGAACCTCTATCATGACCGGCAGATTCCTGACGTCCATATCGCTCAACACCGCTTCGACATCCGTCTTCTGCGCCTCGCTGTCCGGGTGCGAAATGTCGCGGATATGAAGCAGGATGTCCGCTTCGTATACCTCTTCCAAGGTTGCCCGAAACGCCGCAACCAGAGCCGTCGGCAAATCGGATATGAAACCGACCGTGTCAGACAGGATGACGACCCGGCCGGAAGGCAGTTCAATTCGCCGCATCGTCGGATCGAGTGTCGCAAAGAGCTGATCCCTGGCGAAGACCTCCGCCCCGGTCATCCGGTTGAACAGGGTCGATTTTCCAGCATTTGTGTAGCCTATCAGGGCGACCACCGGATAGGGAACGCGCTTGCGCGCCTCTCGGTGCAGGCCGCGGGTCCGGCGCACCTTCTCCAGCTCGCGTTTCAGCCTCCCGATCCGCTGGTCGATCAGCCGCCGGTCGATTTCGATCTGGCTTTCGCCCGGACCGCCCATGAAACCGAATCCGCCGCGCTGGCGCTCCAGATGGGTCCAGCTTCGCACCAGGCGCGATCGCTGATAGGTCAGCGCCGCCAGTTCGACCTGCAGCACCCCTTCATGAGTACGCGCGCGGGCGCCGAATATTTCCAGAATCAGGCCCGTACGGTCGATGACCTTGGTTTCAAGCGCACGCTCCAGATTGCGCTGCTGGACCGGCGTCAGCGACGCATTGACGAAGACGACATCGATGTCTTCCGCCGCGCCCACGGCGGCGATCCGTTCAACGACGCCCATGCCCAGTAGCGTAGCCGGGCGGGGCCGCGTAACGTTGACGGTCTCGCCATGCACGACCACGAGGTCGATTGCCTGCGCCAGCGAAACAGCCTCTTCCAGCCGCGCGTCCGCATCCCGAATGTTTTCAGGCGCGCCACGAAGTAGCGGATTCAGAACCAGCGCACGCCCCGTGTGCGCTTGCTGTCCTACCGCCAAATTCCTGGCCAGCGCTGACGTGCCTTCATTCCGCTTCGTCTTCGCCCAACCCGTCGAACAGTTGTACCGGTTGCGCCGGCATTACCGTTGAAATGGCGTGCTTGTATACAAGCTGGGAATGTGCGTCCCGGCGTAGCAATACACTGAAATTATCAAACCAGGTAATGATCCCCTGCAACTTGACCCCATTCACAAGAAACACGGTTACCGGCAATTTATTCTTCCGGACATGATTCAAGAATACGTCCTGAACGTTCTGTGATTTTTCCGATGCCATCTAGCGCCCCGTTCTTTTGTTGTTGCCGGAATCGGGAAAGAGCCGGTTCCGCGATTATTGAGCCTCATTCTTCCTCGGCCCATGTGCATTTTTTTTATGCACGGAGACACGTTACCGCATTTGTAACGCAGTATTCAAAGGTCAATTCACCCGAATAAACGGCACAATTGCATCAACCGGACATTCCGCAGATATGTCGACATTGTTCTACGAATCCCTTAGCAGCTTCAGCAGTGCCCGGCAATCGGCCACTTGCCGATGCGGCGGACAATTCTCGAATTCCGTCATCCCCACCGTATCCGCCCCCACCAGGACCGCGACCAGACCCGTTGCATGGGCGATTTCCATATCGACACCGGAATCGCCAATCATCCAGACCGCGTTTCCCGGCAGGACTCCGCTGCCATCCAGCGCCATGGCGACCGGATCAGGCGCCGGCTTGTCCCGCGCCGCATCGCCGGCGCCGACCATCCGGCCGAAATACCTGTCCCAACCCAGATGTGCGGCTTCGGCGCGGAGATAATGGCCTGTCTTGTTGCTGATCACTCCCAGATAAAATCCGGAGTCATGCAGCGCCGACAACAACTCGGTCGCACCATCGCAGGCGACCAGACTGCTGAGATGCAGCCGGCCGTAGGCGTCGTAAAAAACGTCGCGGGCCTCCGTCCAGCGATTGCCGAACAGAACGGGGAAGCTTTCGCGCATCGACAGCCGGACGCGCGTCTTCGTTTCCGCCAGTGTCCAGGGCGTCACCCCCATGGCGGTGAACGTCTCGAAAAGCGCGGCATGAATGGTTGGCCAGGTTTCGACCAGGGTGTTGTCCCAGTCGAACAGGATGGCCCGGGGGCGTTCTAAACGCACCGGTCAGGCCGATCCACGCAATCCGGAACAGTAGTCCAGATACCAGCGCTGCAATCGGCAGGAAAGCGATCCCGGCACGCCGTTTCCGAGTACGGTATCGTCAATCTGGACCACGGGCGTCAGGAATGACGTCGCGCTTGTGACGAAAGCCTCGCGGCACTCTTTTGCCTCTTCCACCGTAAAGGCGTCCTCCACGACCTCGATACCCTCTTCCGCAGCAATGCCGATCAGCGTATCCCGCGTTACCCCGCGCAAGATATCCGGGCCGAGCATCCTGGTCTTCAGCTTGTTGTCCCGCGTCAGAATCCAGACATTCGACGAGGTGCCCTCGGTAATTCGCCCATCGGCATCGACCTGCCATGCTTCATACGCACCAACATTGGAGGCCTGCGTCTTGCCCATGCAGTTCGCCAACAGGGAAATCGCCTTAATGTCGCACCGCGCCCAGCGAATATCGGGAATGGTGATGACCTTCACACCGTCCGACATACGCTTCTGATTCCGGAAATCGATGCGTTTCGTCGTCATCACCAGGGTCGGCTTTATTCCCGTCGGATACTTGTGATCGCGCGGCGCGACGCCCCGCGTCACCTGCAGATAGATGATGCCTTCATCGACCCTGTTCCGGGCAATGAGTTTCCGCATGATCATCGTCAGAACCGGGCGCGACAACGGCGCTGCCATATCCAGCGCATCCAGCGACCGCTGCAGGCGATCAACATGGCCTTCCAGGTCAATCATTCGGCCGCCGATAATGGAGACGACCTCATACACGCCGTCGGCGAACTGGAAACCGCGATCCTCGACATGGACGACGGCCGCGTTATGCGGCGTATAGCGCCCATCCACATATGCATACCGGGCCAAGTCTTCCTCCGTCGTTGCCTTAAAAGTTCCAGAGCGGTCCTTATTCCGGGCGTGTCCGGGTCTCGAACTGACTCCGGTCAGGCAGGTTCGAAAGCTATCCCGCGCGATTCAATCTGCCCGGCATTCTCTCTAAAAAAACTCCAGTTGAACGGAAAACAGCCGTTCGGCGCCTCTGACCGATTTCGCTGCGGCCAGCAGAACAACGATGTCATCGGTCCTGATGACCGAGTCGGCGCGCGGCATGATGACCGCGTCATCGCGCACAATCGCCCCGACGATGACATTCGGCGGAAACTTCACCTCGCTAAGCGCATTCCCCACGAGCGGCGAGGTTTCCAGCGCCTCGGCCTCGATAATTTCCGCAAAACCGTCGATCAGCGAATGCACCGAGCGGATTCGGCCGCGGCGGATATGCTGCAGGATGGTCGAAACCGTAATGGCCCGCGGGCTTACCGCCACGTCAATTCCCAGTGTCGTGATCAGGGGAGCGTAGGCGGTGCTGTTGATCAGCGTCACCGCGCGCTCGACGCCGTATCGCTTGGCCAGAAGCGACGCAAGAATATTCGTCTCGTCATCATTGGTAACGGCAATGACGGTATCCGCCGAAGCGACCCCGGCTTCATCGAGGATCACCGAATCAAGCGCATCTCCTAGGATGACATTGGTTGCGGGCAGCGCTTCGGCAACAAAACGGGCGCGTTCGCGGCTCAATTCTATCAGGCGCGCCGTGATTCCATCCTGATGTTCGATTTCCTGCGCCAGATTCAGCCCGATATTGCCGCCGCCGATAATGATGATCCGGTGCGCCTCTTCCTCCTCATGCCCGAATGCGGACAACGCACGCGGAACATGGCTCGAGTCGGCGATGAAGTAGACTTCGTCCCCCGCAACCATGTGATCGGCGGCTTTGGGAATGAAGGGCGATCCGTTGCGGTTGATGCAGACAACCGTAATGCCCAGGTCCGGAAAAAGTTCGCTCAATTGTCGAAGCGGCGTGTTGATAATCGGGCAGGATTCCGTGCAACGCACCCCGATGGCCTGCACCTTGCCCTCGGCCAGCGGAATCATGTCGATTGTTCCCGGCACCACCAGGCGCCGGCGAATAGCCCGCGCAACCTCGATTTCCGGCGAAATGATCACATCGATGGGCATGTTCTCACGGCTGAACAGGTCGGCCCAGACCGGGTTAAGATAACTTTGGTGCCGGACCCGCGCGATCTTGGTCGGCACATTGAACAACGAATGCGCCACCTGACAGGCCACCATGTTCACTTCGTCGGCAAATGTGACAGCGATCAGCATATCGGCCGCGGATGCGCCGGCGCGCTCCAGAATATCGGGATGCGACGCATAGCCGACAAACGCCTGCACATCGAGCGAATCATTGATCTTTCCGATCAACTCGGCGGACTGGTCGATGACAGTCACATCATTATTTTCCTGTGACAGGTATCCGGCAATACTGAACCCGACCTGGCCCGCGCCGCAAATGATGACTTTCATCTATTCTACCTTGGACTCTGCATCGGCGCCGATACGTTGCGGCCTGTTCTGCACGCCCAGCAGTTTCAGCTTTCGATGCAGGGCTGCCCGGTCCATCCCCACGAACTCGGCTGTCTTGCTAATGTTCCCGCTGAAGCGGGTCAAATGAAAATCAAGATATTCCCGCTCAAACGATTCACGCGCATCCCGCAACGGCTGATTCATGACGTCCATCACCATGTCGTTGCGTACCATATTCGACTCACCCAGCCCAATGGCCCTTGCAACCGCGTCGGACCGCAGCGGCACACCCGCATCGGCATGCAGCAGCAGCCGCTCCAGCACGTTGATCAGTTCCCAGATATTACCCGGCCAGTCATAAGCCTGCAGCGCCGCCAGTGCATCCGCAGCGAGGCTGCAGGAGGAATGCCCCTTGGCGCGACAGAGACGCTCCATCAGATGTGCGGCCAGTGCGGGAATATCCTGCCGCCGGTCGGACAGCGCCGGCACGGCAACCGGCACGACGTTCAACCGGTAATACAGATCCTCCCGGAACCGGCCCGCCTCGATTTCCGACTGTACGTCACGATTCGTCGTCGCCAGAACCCTGACATCTATCTCGACTTCGTTTTTTCCGCCCAACCGCTCAAAAATCTTGCGGTGTAGCACCCGCGTGATCTTGCCCTGTGTCTCCAATGGCATATCCGCCACTTCATCAAGCAGAAGCGTGCCCTTATGGGCCGCTTCCAGCACGCCGATCTTGCGCGGCCCGCCGTTTTGCGCCTCGGCGCCGAAAAGCGCGGGTTCCAGCCCTTCCGGCTCCAGCCCGGCGCAGTTGAGGACGACGAAGCGACCCTTTCTTCGAGCGGAAAGGCGGTGGACGATTCGCGCCACGACGCCCTTCCCCACCCCCGCGGGGCCCGTAAACAGGATTCGGCTATCCGTCGGTGCGACCCGTTCTATTGCCTGACGCAGTTGCACGATGGCCGGCGATTCGCCAATCAGTTCGTCGACACGATCGATGGCGTTCGCCTGCAACTCGAAATTTTCCTGACGCAGCCGCGCTTCCTCGACCGCGCGGCCGATCGTATGCAGCAGGACGTCCGTCTTGAAGGGCTTTGCGATGAAATCATATGCGCCCATCTTCGTTGCCGAGACCGCCATGTCGAACGTCCCGTGACCGCTGATCATGATGACCTGCTGGGACGGATTTTCCTTGCGGATCATTTCCAGCATCTGCAGTCCGTCATGGCTGCTTTCGCGCAACCAGACATCCAGAATGATCAGGCTCGGCTGCCGCGCGGCAATCGCGGCAAAGGCTTCCGCACTGCTGGCCGCCTGCCGCGTATCGTAGCCTTCATCGTCCAGGATGCCGGCGATCAACTGGCGGATATCATCCTCGTCGTCGACAATCAGAATGTCATGCGCCATGGCGGGTTGCCTGCTCCGTCTCTGATCCAGCGGGACGATCCGGCACCGGAACGGCTTCCGGAAACACCATCCGCACGCGGGCGCCGCCTTCGGACGAATCGTCCAGCATCAGTTGTCCCTGATGATCTTCCATGATCTTCCGGACAATAGCCAGTCCGAGGCCCGTTCCCTTGGCGCGGGACGTCACATAGGGCTCCATCAGGTTTTCACGACCGTCCTCCGGCAATCCCTTGCCGTTGTCGTCCACCGAAATTTCAATATTACCATCATACCGCGACACGGATATCACAATACGCCCCGGCGGCGGATTTTCGCTCGTCCGGCCTTCTATGGCTTCCGCCGCATTCAGCAAAAGATTCGTTATAGCCTGGCTGATCAGGCGGCCGTCGCAATCCGCAACCACCACGTCCTCCGGCAGGATTTCCTCATAGGTGATATGCGGATGGGAATTACGGTGCAGGAAAACGCCCTGCCGGCACAGGTCGTTGATATTTTCGCGTCTGATTACCGGTGCGGGCATCCGGGCAAAACTGGAGAATTCATCGACCATCCGGCCGATCGTTTCCACCTGCCGGACGATCGTATCGATACAGGTTTGGAACGTTCCGGATTCGTCGTCGACCTGTTTCAGGTAGCGTCTGGCCAGGCGTTCCGCGGAAAGCTGGATCGGCGTCAGCGGATTTTTTATTTCATGCGCGATCCGCCGCGCAACATCCGCCCAGGCCGCCTTTCGCTGCGCCGACAGCAAGGCGGAAATATCGTCGAAGGTGACAACAAAACCCGCCGTCACGTTGTCGCCCTGTACCGCACCAATGCGCACCAGCAGCGTCCGCTGATCGGCGCCCTGCTTGACCACAACCTGCTGCTCCGTCGGAATCGCGCTGGTCCGCCCCTGCGCCTCGGAGAACAACGCGCGGAATTCCGGCACCACCTCGCCCAGCGGTTCGCCCCGAAGCTGCTCCAGTTCCAGGCCCAGCAATTGCGACGCCGAACTGTTCGGCAACGTAATCCGGCCGTTGCTGTCGAGACCGATAACACCCGCGGAGACACCGGAAAGGACCGTTTCAGTGAAAATACGGCGGGCATCGATCTGCTGATTCGCTTCGAGCAGCTCCCGCCGACTGCTTTCGAGATCGTTCGTCATCCGGTTGAAGGCCCGGCCCAGCGTGTCGATTTCGTCATCGTCCGAACCGTCGACCGCAACCCGCGCGGACATATCGCCCGACCGTATCTTTTCGGTGGCGGAAATCAGGGCGCTGACCGGTCCGGAAAGGCTGGTCGCAACGTTCAGACCTACCCATACCGCCGCCAGCAACAGCAGCAGGGCGATCATCGCAAAGACCAGCACGAAGGATATCTGAATATCCGCCCGCCGCAATTCGAGGCTTTCAAACTGGTCCACGGCGTCCCGCGTCAGTTCGCTGTGGCCCAGGACAGCGGGGTCGACGAAACGGCCGACATACAGATAGCTGTCAATAAAATTATCCAGGCGCAGCAGCGCACGCACCCGGTCTTCGTTCGCGCTTGTAAGCACGGCCACCTCGCCATCCCGCGCCTTTTCCAGTGCATCCGGCGGCACGGGCTCGAATTCCAGCGCGCCGGTCAGGCCGGAACGCGCAATGACGTTGCCGCCTCCCGTGAAGATAACCGCCTCGGTCAACTTGCGGACCCGTGCCTGAATACCGACAGCCTGGATCAGGCGCTCCTGATTGTAGACCAGCGACGGCGCCTGATTGTCGATATCCCGCGCCATGCGAAGCGCGTCGGCAACGATATTGCGCTTGTGCTCCTCCAGATAGGCTTCCGCGACCGCGGAAGATTCCTGCAATGCCGTACGAACCCGTTCGCTGAACCAGGATTCGATACCGAAGTTGAAGAAAAGGGCGGAGAACAGCGCCATGATGATCGTGGGTACGACCGAAATCAGTCCAAACAAAAGGGCAAGGCGGACATGCAGGCGTGAGCCCGCCGACCCGCGGCGCCGGTCGCTCCATATCTTCACCACGTGGCGCGTAATGACGACGGCCAGCAGCAGCAGAATGACAAGATCGATATTCAGCAGGATCAGGATTGACCCCGCATCCGGCGAAAACGATGACCGGGTCAGCAGCGCATAGGTGACGACGCCGGAAACAATGGCCAGGACGACCAGCGCAATGGCGAATATCCGGCCGATCTGCCGCTGCCGAAGCCAGTGACCGGCATTGAGCAGTAAGCCCCGTAACGAGTTACTGGTCGTCTCGACTATCGTCATTCCCGTCACTAGCTACGCCGGCAACCAAGGCTCCCGGAAAACAGGCCATCGGGTTCGAACCGGAAATCCGGTTCGTTCGCGCTTACTTTACGCCCCGCATGATTTGTATGTCCAACTCGCGGATTTTCTTGCGCAGCGTGTTGCGGTTCACGCCGAGCAAATCCGCCGCCTTTATCTGGTTTCCCCGCGTGGCGCCAAGGCACAGGGTAATAAGGGGGCGCTCGACTTCGCGCAGAATCCGGTCGTACAGTCCGGATGGCGGCAATCCGTCGCTATGGGCGTCGAAATAAGACTGCAGATGCTGCTCAACCGCTTCGGACAGGCTCACACTCTGCAACCCGGGCGCATCCGAATCGGACACTTCGGCGTCAAGCAGCTCCGCTTCGATGACGTCAATGCCAATGCGTTCCTCGGCGTAGAGCGCCGCAATCCGCCGCATCAGGTTCTCCAGCTCCCGAACGTTTCCCGGCCAGCGGTATTCCCGTAGCCGGGCGAGCGCGGTCGGCTCCAGGGATTTGGTGGGCAGGCCCTCCATCTCGCCGCGGGCGAGAAAATGCCGGACCAGGTCGGGGATATCTTCCGTCCGTTGCCGCAAGGGCGGCAGGCGCAACGGCACGACGTTCAGCCGGTAATACAGATCTTCCCGGAACAGGCCCTGCGAAACGAACTGGCGCAAATCCCGGTGCGTCGCAGCGACAATCCGCACGCTGGAGCGAATCGGGGTTCGCCCGCCGACCGTCGTGAACGTACCGTCCTGCAGCACGCGCAACAGCCGCGTCTGGGCCTCGATCGGCATATCGCCGATTTCGTCCAGGAACAGTGTCCCGCCATCCGCCTGCTCGAATCGTCCGGCGCTTCGGTTCGTCGCGCCCGAAAACGATCCTTTTTCGTGGCCGAACAATTCGCTTTCGATAAGTTCGCGCGGGATCGCCGCCATATTGATGGCGACGAAGGGGCCGTTTTTTCGCTTCCCGTAATCGTGCAGCGCCCGCGCCACAAGCTCCTTGCCGGTTCCCGATTCGCCCGTGATCAGAACCGTCAGGTCGGTTCCGACCAGCCGGGCCAGGACGCGATATATGTCCTGCATCGCGGGCGACCGGCCGATCAGCGGCAGGTTTTCCTCCTCGCCCGACGCTTCATCCTGCTGGTTCTGCGGCGTGCTGCGCTCGGTCAGGGCCCGCGACACAACGCTGACCAATTCGTTCAGGTCGAAGGGTTTCGGCAGATACTCGAAGGCCCCGCGCTCATTGGCCTTGACCGCCGTCAGCAGCGTATTTTGCGCGCTCATCACAATGACCCGCAATTCGGGCCGTATCTTCCGGATTCGGAGGATAAGATCCAGCCCGTTTTCATCGGGCATGACAACATCGGTAATGACGAGGTCGCCGATCCCCTCGCTGACCCAGCGCCAGAGTGTCGCCGCATTGCCGGTTGTCCGTACGTCGCAATCCAGCCGGGCCAGCGCCCGCGTCAGGACGGTGCGGATTCCCCTGTCGTCGTCGGCGACGAGTATGGTCGAACCACTGATCGATGTCGTTTCAGTCATCTTGTTCCGTCATCATCGGCAGCATCACGCGAAAAACCGTTCGCCGATGCCGACTTTCCAGGTCGATTATGCCCCCGTGATCCCCCACAAATTTGGCGACAAGCGCCAGCCCCAGTCCCGTGCCGCCCGGCTTCGTCGTAATGAACGGATCGAACAGATGGCGGCGCAGATCCTCCGGCACGCCGTCGCCGTTATCGCGAATCGACACGACCAGGGGCAGATGTACCTGCCCCTGCCCGCTTGGCGCCATCATCCGCATCCCCTGCTGAAAGGCCGTGGATACCACGACCTCGCCGCCGTTTTCCGGGGCCGCCTCGACCGCGTTCTTCACCAGGTTCAGGAAGACCTGCACCAGTTGGTCGTGATTGCCGTATGCCGGCGGCAGCGACGGGTCATAATCCTCGATGATCCGGATCTTGCTGCCGAAACCGGTTCTGGCGAGCTTGACCACATGGTTCAGGACAATGTGGATATTGACCGCCTTGCGTTCGATGCGCGGATTGTCGGCAAAAATCTCCATCCGGTCGACCAGCGCACAGATACGGTCGGTTTCCTCGATGATTAGCCGGGTCAGTTCGTGATCCAGCGAATCCCCGGCCTGTTCGAGCAGTTGCGCCGCGCCGCGTACCCCGGACAGCGGATTCTTGATTTCATGCGCCAGCATCAGGGCCATCGCGCTGACCGACCGCGCGGCGCCGCGATGGGTCAGCGAACGATCGATCCGTCCCGCGATGGAACGCCGTTCCAAGGTCAGCACCACATGGCCCGGATGTTCGTTCAGCGTCGTGCCGTCGACATTGATCACGTGTTCGCCGATACGGGGCGTCGCCAGACCGACATCGTATTGCGACATGCTGTTGCCGTTCGATCGCACCTTGTGCACGAGCGAAAGGATCGGGCTGTCATGCGGGATTATGTCCTGAAGATTGACAATTCTGCCCTTCGACAGCGTCGTCTGCAGGAAATCTTCCGCCGACTGGTTGAGATAGACAAGATCGTCCTTTCGATCGACGACGATGACAGGGTCGGCCAATGCATTCAGGATTGCCGTCGACGTCGGATACACGCCGGCATCTGTTTCACGCGCCATCGCCATCATCAGGCCGCCAGCCGGTCGATCGCGGCACCGTAAAACGCCATCACCGCGCCCCGTATCTTACCCGGTGCGTCAAGCGCATATACGCTCTGCCGAAAATCCGCGGAATCCGGCATGCCCCGGGAATACCAGGCAATATGCTTACGGAAATTCAGGGTACCGCGATGGGCGCCGTGATGCGCCAGCATGGCGTCGAAATGGCTGAGGACGATTTCACGCTGCACGTCCAGCGGCGGCGGCGGCGACGCGCTTCCCGTCGCCATATACTCCATGGCCTGCCGGATGAACCAGGGCCGTCCACAGGCCCCGCGACCGATCATGACGCCGTCGGCGCCGGATTGCGCGAGGCAGATGCGAATATCCTCAAGGCTGACGATATCGCCGTTAGCGATTACCGGGATATCCACGGCTTCCTTGACCCTGCGGATGAACGCCCAGTCGGCATGACCCGCATACCGCTGCGCCCGCGTCCTGCCATGAACGGCGACAAGCTGAATGCCGCAATCCTGTGCGATCCGCGCCAGCCGCGGCGCGTTGCGGTCGGCGTCATCCCAGCCTGTCCGCATCTTGAGTGTGACCGGCACGTCCACCGCGCCAACGACGGCGTCGAGGATTCGCGCCGCGTGTATCTCATCGCGCATCAGCGCCGAACCGCACAGCTTGCCGACGACCTTCTTGGCCGGGCACCCGAAGTTGATATCAATGATATCCGCGCCATTGCCGGCACAGAGCTTCGCCGCCTCGGCCATCATCGACGGGTCATGGCCGGCGAGTTGAACCGCCAGCACCGCACCGTCCGCGGCACGCGCTGCTTTTTTCTGCGATGCCTCGGTCTCCAGAAGCGCTTCGCCGCTGGCCAGCATTTCCGATGTCTCCATTGCGGCACCCTGCCGGAATGCAAGCTGACGAAACGGACGGTCGGTCACGCCGGACATCGGCGCCAGAAACACCGGAACCGCAATGCGATGTTTTCCAATATTAATGCACATAATTTAGGCGCAATAAATCCATGCTCATAAAATGAGCATACTCCGGTTGTACCGGATCAATCAACGGAATTTACGGACTATACCAATAAAATATCCGTTACGAACTTGACGCCCGGATACCCCAGGGTCAGAAGCAGATAGGCCAGCAATACCAGGCGCGAGGCCCGGCGGCCGCGGATGCCTGTCCGGAAATGCGCCGCCAGCAGGACACCGATAACCACGAAAGCGACCAGCGACAGGACCGTCTTGTGGTTAAATTCCAGGACGCCGCCGGTTTCGACGACCTGTGTCGCCACCCCTGTCAGCAGACCGAAGCCGAGCACGATTTCCGTCGCGCCCAGCAGGCGCACCTGCATCGACTCCGCTTCCACGACGGAGGGCAGCAACGCCGTCAGCCGGGTCGGCCGCTTGGTTTTCAGCGCGCGCTCCTGCAACAGGACCGCCACGCCCGCCACCGCGCTAATGGTCAGCAGGCTGTAGGTCAGGACGGCGAAGACAATGTGAACCTCCACCCAGGTGGCCGGCGTATCCGAGGGCAGCGGTCGCCCCGGCGCCTGTCCCCAGACGGTCGCGATCAGCGCAACCACACAGAGATAAGGCAACAACAGCGGCGCCAGGCGCCAGATGGCGCGGGTCCACACTGCCATGGCGGCATAAAGCGCCATGCTGGCCGCGACCGTAATCCACAAGGCGGACGACAGGTCCGTATGCCAGGATCCCGAGAGTTGCGCGACGCACCAGGCGGCCGGCCCGATCAGCGCCAGACCGGTAACGGACCAGAATAAAGAATCGCGGACAGCGCCGCGCCGCCACGCGACGAAGGCTGCCGGAATCAGGCTGAACAGGGCCAATACGCTGAACAATAGCGGGTTTTCAACAAGCGTCATGACCGCGCTTATATCGCATTCATGCCCGTACCGCCATCTTGCCGGCAGGGCTTCGCGGGACTTGGCTTTTCGCGGCCGGATCGTCAAGATGCCGGCCGCAATCGAAGGGATGGACAATGAATACGGTAGCGCTAATCGTCGCGGGCGGACGCGGTGTCCGCGCCGGCGGCGGCATGCCCAAGCAGTACCGCCCCCTGGCCGGCCAGCCGCTGCTGCGGCGTACGATTGGCTGCTTCGTCCGGCATCCCGAAATAGACGCGGTTCGGGTCGTCATCCACCCCGACGACGCCGGATTATATGCGGACGCTGCAACCGGATTTGGCCTGCTTCCCCCCGTGCATGGCGGCGCATTGCGCCAGGATTCATCGCGCAACGGACTTGAAAGCCTGGCCGACCTCAAACCCTTAAATGTGCTGATCCACGATGCGGCGCGCCCCTTTGCCGACGCCGGCGTCATCAGCCGGGTCATCGCCGCCCTGTCGGACGATACGCCGGCCGCGCTGGCCGCCTTGCCGGTTTCCGATACCCTCAAGCGGGCGGATGCCCATGCCAGGGTCACCGGCACCGTCGACCGGTCCGCCCTGTGGCGGGCGCAGACGCCGCAGGGGTTCCGGTATGCGCCAATCCTCGCCGCGCACCGCGCCATGACCGGACAGGACCTGACAGACGATGCCGCGGTGGCCGAAGCCGCCGGCATGCCGGTACAACTCGTGCCGGGAAGCCCGGACAACATCAAGGTCACCATGCCGGAAGATTTCATTTACGGAGAACGCTATCTGGGCGCCGGCGCGGCGGGCGGCGAATACCGCACCGCCACGGGATTCGATGTCCACCCTTTCGCGCCAGGCGATCATGTCATGCTGTGCGGCGTGAACGTGCCGCATGATTCCGGCCTGGCCGGACACTCGGATTCGGATGTCGGCCTGCATGCCCTCACCGACGCCCTGCTGGGCACGATCGGCGCGGGGGATATCGGCAGCCATTTTCCGCCTGGCGACCCGCAATGGCGCGGCGTCGATTCCGCCGTTTTCCTGTCCCATGCCGCAGGACTGGTTCAGGACGCCGGCGCGACCCTGCGCCATGTCGATGTAACACTGATCTGCGAAGTACCGAAAATCGGGCCACACCGCGCCGCCATGCGTGAAAAACTGGCGGCTATTCTGTCCCTTTCCGTCGACCGGGTCAGCGTGAAGGCCACCACGACCGACGGGCTGGGCTTTCTCGGGCGACGCGAAGGCATTGCCGCGCAGGCCGCCGCGACGATCCTTTTCGCGTAACGGATATGCGAATTTCGGGTACATCCCTGCCGTTTTTTCATCCTGCCATGCTCCTGGCGACATGGTTCGGCGCCGGTCGGCTGCCCTTGGCGCCGGGTACATGGGGCTCACTCGCGGCGCTGCCCTTCGCCTGGGGCATGGCATCGCTGGCCGGACCGCCTGTCCTGTTCGCCGCCGCGCTTGCCGCCCTGGTGATCGGCATCTGGGCCTCGGAGGCCGTGACCCGCACGAGCGGCGTCAAGGATCCCGGCGAAATCGTCATAGACGAAGTCGCCGGCCAATGGTTGGCGCTTGCTTTCGTACCGCTGGATCCGCTCGCCTACGGGGCTGGATTCCTCCTGTTCCGGGTATTCGATATTGTCAAGCCCTGGCCGGCAAACTGGATCGACCGCGGCGTTTCCGGCGGCATGGGAATCATGCTGGACGATATAGTGGCCGGCGCTTACACTGGCATTCTGCTCTATTTCCTGCTGCCCTACCTGCCCTGAACACGGCATTCGTTACAGGCATGAACAGCAAGAGGAAGTTGCCACGACGATGTTTCCCCCGGACCTGATCGACCGCGCTACGGCGCTGCTTGACCTTTACCACGACAAGGGACTGATGCTGGCCACGGCGGAATCCTGTACGGGCGGGCTGATCATTGCCTGCCTTACGGGGATACCAGGATCTTCCTCAACGGTTGAACGCGGCTTCGTAACCTATTCGAACGAAGCGAAAAATGAAGCCATCGGCGTCGACATGAACCTGATCAGCACACATGGCGCGGTTAGCGAACCAGTGGCCGGCGCCATGGCGCTCGGCACGTTGGCCCATTCCCGTGCCGATGCGGCAGTGTCCGTCACCGGTGTGGCGGGGCCTGGCGGCGGAACCGCTGAAAAGCCGGTTGGCCTGGTCTTTATCGGCGGCGCCCGGCTGGGCACCCGCCAGCCCCATGTGGAGCGGCATATCTTCGAAGGCGACCGCCATGCTGTCCGCCATGCGACCGTGGTCGCGGCGTTCAGCATGCTCGAAAAGCTGGCGAATCGTCAGGAACCCGAAGGCTAGATCCGATCGTGTATTATATGCCGTTTCCCGCGGGAAATTGCGCCAGCAGGTCCCGCATGGGATGACCCGCCCGAGCGCCATAGGCGCTCACAAGATCGTCCCAGGAATCGATGGCATTGAAAAAGTCGCGCGGATGCTTCAGCGGCTCTCCGCCCATGCCGCGCAACCGTTCCACCGCCTCTGCGGTTTCCGTCATGGTGGTATCGTCCAGAATATCGGCGAGGTGGTGTACTGTGCGCCGGTGGAAGGTGAAGGCAGCAAGCATGACCCCCGCCACCTCCGCGACACGCGCGCCACCGGACAGGTTGAAATCCACCTGGTCGAACAGAATGGCGCGGGCCTCGCCCTCGATCAGCAGACAGACCCGCGGCCGAACATCGGGTTCGCGTCGGTTCCTGCGGGCGAAAAACAGGACCCGATGCGCCTTCAGAAGCGATTTCGGACCCATCGCTTCCAGAACCCGCTGGCTGGCGAAAAAGGTATCATACGCACTTGGCCGCGCAAGGCGGCGCAGCGTCACGGTTTCCACGGCCTCGTCGCCATGCAGTTCCACCCCCGCCCGCGCCAGAGCATGCTCGATCGCGTCCAGCGTGCTGGTACGGGGATCGCCCACGCCGCGCTCGATGTTGTTCAGCGTCGCCAATGAGATGCCGGCAGCCCTAGCCAGTTCGCTCTGTTTCGCGTTGATGATCGCTCGACCGGAACGAATCTGCGATGCCGTGATCAAATCTGAAATCCTGTATTGGCAAGGATCCCGGTATCAGAACCGGGCAAACTAGCGATTAAACCTAACCTGCTAGGCTTAACATCGCCTGCCATCGCAGTCACTGCTATATTTTGTAGGGCGGGATTCCCGACCCGCTATGGCTGGCGTGCGGTGTGCAGTACTGCCCTGGCAAAACAATTGTAACTGCCATCGCAGTTAAAACGCCCCCTCACCAGTCGGTCGAGCCCGATTCGGTGCCGGTTTTGCCGTAAAGCGCCACCGCGCGTTTCTCGAAGGCCCCGACCATGCGGCGCACGGCTTCGCCGAACAGCAACTCAATCGCCTTCTGCAGAATTCGGGATTTGAATTCGAAATCGACATAAAAATCCAGGATACAGGAACCGTCATCAGCGGGTTTAAATTTCCAGTAATTATTCAAATGCTTGAATGGACCATCTTGATATTCCACCTGAATTACAAGGTTTTGCCGGTCTAGCGAAACAATGCTGGTAAAACTTTCCCGTATCCCCTTAAAACCAATTACCAAATCCGCGACGAGAAGCGTTTCCGAGCGACTGCGAATACGGGACGCCACGCACCACGGCAGAAATTCGGGATATTTTTCCACCTCGGCGACCAGATCAAACATCTGTTCCGGCCGGTGCGGGAGTCGTCGATTTTCCTGATGCGTTGGCAAATCGGTCTTTCAGCGTGCGGAATGTCGGGTTATCGCGATTGCGCTTCGCGCGCCGCCCGCAGGCTCTCGAAATCGGAGTCGGCGTGATAGGAGGAACGGGTCAACGGCGATGACGATACCATCAGGAAACCCTTGCCGCGCGCGGCAGCCGCATAGGCCCTGAATTCGTCAGGCGTCACAAATCGGTCGATGGCGGCATGTTTCGGCGTCGGCTGCAGATACTGACCGATGGTCAGGAAATCCACATCGGCCGCGCGCAGGTCGTCCATCACCTGATGCACCTCTTCGCGGCTTTCGCCCAGCCCGACCATCAGGCCGGATTTGGTGAAAGTCAGCGGCTCCAGCCGCTTCACCCGGTGCAGCAGTTCAAGGCTGGTGAAATACCGGGCCCCCGGCCGGATTCCCGGATACAGGCGCGGCACGGTTTCCATATTGTGATTGAACACATCCGGCCGCGCCGCCGCTACAAGTTCGATCGCCCCCGGCTTATCCTTGAAATCCGGTGTCAGGATCTCGATCGTGACCCCCGGCGCGAATTCGCGCAACCGGTCGATCACCGCCGCGAAATGCGCCGCGCCGCCATCGATCAGATCATCCCGGTCGACCGACGTCACCACCACATGGTTCAGCCCCAGTTTGGCGACGGCGCCCGCCAGCTTGACCGGTTCCAGCGGGTCCAGCGGCCTGGGCATCCCCGTCGCGACATTGCAGAAGGCGCAGGCGCGCGTACAGGTATCGCCCATCACCATGAAAGTCGCGTGCTTCTGGGCCCAGCATTCGCCGATATTGGGGCATCCGGCCTCCTCGCAGACCGTTACCAGCCCGTTTTCGCGGACGATATCGCGCGTTTCGCGGTAGACCGGCGAGGTCGGCGCCTTGACCCGGATCCAGTCCGGCTTGCGCTGGATGGGGTTATCGGGCCGGTTCCGTTTTTCCGGGTGCCGCAGGGCGGGAGCGTCTGTGATTGCCATGATGACCTAGAAATGGATGGCCCGGCCATAGGCGTCAAGGACAGACTCATGCATCATTTCCGAAAGGGTCGGGTGCGCGAAGACCGTATGCATCAATTCCGCCTCGGTTGTTTCCAGCGTACGCGCAATGCCGTAGCCCTGAATCAACTCCGTCACTTCCGCGCCGACCATGTGCGCGCCCAGCAGTTCGCCGGTCTTTTCGTCGAATACCGTCTTGATCAGGCCCTCCGGTTCGCCCAGCGCGATTGCCTTGCCATTGCCGATGAACGGGAAGCGACCGACCTTGACCTTGTGTCCCGCCTTTTTGGCCGCCGCCTCGGTCAGGCCCACGCTGGCGATCTGCGGCCGGCAATAGGTGCAGCCCGGAATATTACCCGTATCGAGCGGATGCAGGTTCTTCACGCCCGCGATCTTCTCGATACAGATGACGCCTTCATGGCTCGCCTTGTGCGCCAGCCAGGGCGGCCCCGCCAGGTCGCCGATGGCGTAAATGCCCGGTTCCTTTGTCTGCGACCATTGGTCGACGACCACATGGGTGCGGTCGACTTCCACCCTGGTGCCTTCCAGGCCGAGATCCTCGACATTGCCGACGATGCCGACCGCCAGGATCACCCGGTCGACGGTCAGCGCGTTTTTTTTCCCGCCGGCTTCGATGGTCGCGGTGACGTTGTCCTTGCCGCGTTTCAGCCCGGATACCTTGGCGCTGGTGTGTATCTTGATACCCTGCTTTTCGAACTGTTTATGGGCAAACGCGGAAATTTCCTCGTCTTCCACGGGCAGTATCCGGTCGAGTACCTCCACCACCGTAACATCGGCGCCCAGGTCACTGTAAAAACTGGCGAATTCCATGCCAATGGCGCCCGATCCGACAACCAGCAGCGATTTCGGCATGGCTTCCGGCACCATCGCCTCCTTGTAGGTCCAGACCAGCTTGCCGTCGGGTTCGAGGCCCGGCAGCACCCGCGCCCGCGCGCCCGTGGCCAGCACGATATGCTTGCCGGTCAGTTCGGCGACGGCCTTGCCGTCCTTTTCAACCTTCAGCTTGTGCGCGCCGGCGCCGCCGCCATTCAGCTTGCCCGCGCCGTCGAATACGGTGACCTTGTTCTTCTTCAGCAGATGGCCGACGCCGGAATTGAGCTGTTTCGCAATCCCGCGGGAACGTTTCACCACTGCCGGCAGATCGACGCTGACGCCTTCGATCTTCAACCCGAAGGCGTTGCCGTGTGTGGCGTAATGGTAGATTTCGGACGTCCGCAGCAGCGCCTTGGTCGGAATACAGCCCCAGTTCAGGCAGATCCCGCCCAGATGCTCGCGTTCCACCAGCGCGGTCTTCATGCCAAGCTGCGCCGAGCGGATTGCCGCGACATAGCCGCCCGGCCCGCCGCCGACGATAATGACGTCGAAACTCGTATCGGCCATTCGCTTTTCCCTTCCGTAACCGCTTCCGCGGATGCTGCTAGAGCAGCATCGTCATCGGGTCTTCGATCAGCTTCCTGAAGGCGGCCAGGAACTCCGCCCCGACCGCGCCGTCGACGGCCCGGTGATCGACCGAGAGCGTCACCGACATCACCGTCGCCACCGCCAGCGCGCCGTCACGGACCACCGGCCGCTGTTCCCCCGCCCCGACCGCCAGAATGGCGCCCTGCGGCGGGTTGATGACCGCGTCGAACTGCTTGATTCCGAACATGCCCAGATTGGAAATGCTGAATGTACCGCCCTGGTACTCCTCGGGCTGCAGCTTGCCGTCGCGCGCCTTCGCCGCCAGTTCCTTCATCTCGTTGGAGATGGCCTCCAGCCCCTTGCCCGCCGCGTTGCGGATTACCGGGGTGATCAGTCCGCCCTCGATGGCCACGGCGACCGAGATATCGGCGCTGCGGTACAGTTTCACGCCATCGCCGGTCCAGGAGGCATTCGCCGCCGGAACCTTGCGCAGGGCGACGCCGCTGGCCTTGATGATCAGGTCGTTGACCGAAAGCTTGTATTCCTCCGAACGGCTGTTCAGCTCCTTGCGCAGCTTCAACAGATTGTCGATCTGGCAATCCACCGTGAGATAGAAATGAGGCACGGTCTGTTTGGATTCGGTCAGGCGCTGGGCAATGACCTTGCGCATGCCGCTCGCGGGCTGGAAATCGAAATCCGGCTCGAAACCTTCCGCTGCCGCGGTTGCTTTTGGCGTGGGAGTCGCCGCGGGCGCCGGAGCGGCGGCCCCAGACGCAACACCGCCGGCAAGCGCCGCTTCCACATCCGCCTTGACGATCCGTCCGTTCGGCCCGCTGCCTGTCACGCCGGACAGTTCGAGCCCGGCCTGTTCCGCCATCCGTCGCGCCAGCGGGCTGGCGAAGATCCGGTCGCCGCCGGATTTCGACGCCGCAGGCGCCGGCTTCTCCGCCGCAGGCGCCGGCTTCTCCGCCGCAGGCGCTGGCTTCTCCGCCGCAGGCGCTGATTTCTCCGCCGCAGGCGCCGGCTTCTCCGCCGCAGGCGCTGATTTCTCCGCCGCAGGCGCCGGCTTCTCCGCCG